>JAPPDF010000020.1 GCA_028875575.1 Acidobacteriota bacterium | reverse complement strand
CCAGCAGGATGGGGGCTCCATTGCTGCCTACCCCCAGCACGATCCTGCGGATATCCTCCAGATTTTGGATGTAGCCCAGACCTCGTATCATGAACTCCCGCTCGGCAACTTCCAGCAAGCGTCCACCGACGTCGCTGTTACTGCGTTGAACGGCGCGCCGAATCTGGGAAATGGGAATGTTGTAGGCTCGAAGCTTGTTGGGATCGACGGTGATCTGATACTGCCGTACGAAACCGCCGACGCTGGCGACCTCCGAAACACCCGGGACCGCTGTTAGCTCGTATTTCAGATACCAGTCCTGGATGGAGCGCAGTTGACTGAGATCGTGGCGATCCGATTGCAGGACATACATGAACGCCCACCCGACCCCTGTGGCGTCGGGACCCAGAGTCGGCGTGACGTTTGCGGGAAGCATCTGGGAGGCGGCGTCGAGATATTCCAGGACCCGGCTGCGCGCCCAATAGATGTCGGTGCCGTCTTCGAACAGAACATAGACAAAGGAGTAGCCGAAGAAGGAGTAACCCCGAACCACCTTGGTAAAGGGCACCGACAGCATTCGCGTGGTCAGGGGATAGGTAACCTGGTCCTCCACGATTTGAGGGGCCTGTCCCGGGTATTCGGTGTAAACGATGACTTGAACGTCGGAGAGGTCGGGAATGGCGTCCACGGGCACCTGCTGAACCGCGTAGACGCCTGCCAGCGAGAGGAAAGCCGCTCCCAGCAATACCAATAATTTGTTACGGATGGACCAGTCGATGATATTCGTCAGCATCGCCCTTTCCTCGCGATTTGGTCTGGCTAGCGGTTATCGGTTGCCTCCAACTCCCGTCCGACTTCGCTTTGCGCCGCAATTTTGTTGATGGCTTCTCTCAGGTTGCTTTCCGAATCGATCAGAAATTGGGAAGATGTCACCACGCGCTCGCCGGCCTTCAAGCCCTTTCTGATTTCTTGAAAACCGCCGCCCGCGGCTCCCAGCTCGACTTCTCTGGGCTCAAACAGATTGGTCTCCTTCTGCACGACAACCACGCTCCTCTCTCCGGTATGGAGCACCGATTCCTCGGGCACCTTGAGCGCCCTGGCGGGTCCGGGAATTTCAAGCTCCACCTCCGCGACCATTTCAGGGTGGAGGCGCCCGTCACGGTTGGGAATTTCAACCTGGGCTCCCAGGGTTCGAGTACGGGGGTCGAGCTCCGGGTTCAGGGAAACCACGGTGCCTTGCCACTTTCGCTCGGGAAAGGCGTCCAGGCTGACCCGAACTCTCTGTCCGATTCGCAGGTGCCGCATCTCATGCTGATAGATTTCCACCTGCGCCCAGACAGTGGAGGGGTCGGCAACCCGGTAGAGGTTCATCCCCGGGGAGACCTTCATGCCCTCGAGTGTTTCGGCGGCCTGATCGACCACCACGCCCGAAGCCGGCGAAGCGACTTTCAATCGCCTGAATGCCTTGCCCTGGGTTTTGAGCGTTCCGATCTGATCTTCGGTGACGTCCCAAAACAGCAATCGCTGGCGGGCAGCCTCCACCAGGTCCCGAGCCCGTTTGACGGCCTTTGGATGAGCCTGCCCGCGGAGTCGCTCCAGATACTGGATTGCTGCCAGATACTCCTGCTGGGTGGTGAGCAGTTGAGGGCTGAATATTTCGAACAGCAGGTCGCCCTTGCGCACCCGCTGGCCCAGGTAATTGACGTGAGCCGCTTCAATCCAACCCTCGTACTTGGTGTTGATCGACACCATGGTCCTGGGGTTGTAGTGAAGGGTGGCGATGGTCCGGATCAGCCGCGGGATCCGCCCCCTTTCAACCCGAGCTGTTCGAATGGAGAAATTCTGCAGGAAATCGGCATCCACCCGTATGCCGGACTGTGCCTCGGCCGGTTCCTCGTACACCGGAACCAGGTCCATTCCCATGGGTGATTTTCCTGGTTTGTCGGAAATATAGGTAGGATCCATGGGCGCTTGCCAATGCCGAATCCTGCGTTCCTTCTGCGATGGTTCCGGTTCAGTGGCGGTCTCCCTCACCGGAACCAGATCCATGTGACAGATGGGACAACTGCCAGGCTCCTTTTGAATCACCTGGGGATGCATTCCACAGGTCCAGAGCTGGAGTTGCCCCAACTGCTGCCCGAGATCGGATCCCGGGCCGGAAGGCTGCAGGCGGTCCAACCAGCCGGCAAGCCGCTCCCAATCCGGCAGATTCACATCGACCGCCAGCGGTAGCGCCAATCCCAGCAGAAAGGCCAGCAAAAGGCCGAGGATCCAACCGCCGTAGGATTTCATGGTTTCACCTCCCGATACGGAACGCCGACCGCGCGTTCCAATTCAGCTAAGTACTTCATGTAGTCGCTGATCAATTTGGCCAATCCTGTCCGAAGTTGAAATAGATCGCGTTCACTGTCCAACAGGTCCAGCACTCCCAGCCTGCCCGTGGCATAGGCTTCTTCCGTGGAATGAAGGACCTGTTCGGCCTGGGGAAGCAGCGTCCGTTCAAATAACCCGATCTGTTCCGCCAGGGTTTGAATGCGAAACCCAACAGCACGGATGGAGACCTCCACCTGCCTGATCAGGCTGCGGTAGCCGCGCCGGGAGGAGATGGTGCTTTCGGTGGCCTCCAGCACGGCCGCGTCCTGACTCTTGCGGCGGATGGGTAGGTTGACTCCCAGGGTGAGGCCGTAGATGTTCTTCCCGTTCTGGTCCGGGGGGTTCAGTCTTCCCAACCGATCGGAACGCCCTGCCACGTTGACGAAGCTGACTCCGAATGAGAGGTCGGGGCGATAGCCCTTTTGGGCCAGCTCGATCTGTCTTTTTCCCACCTCGATTCGGTGACCCGCCGCTTGAACCTCAGGCCGATTGACCCGTGCCGTCTGCAGAAGCTGCTTGACGTCGATTGAGCGCGGAGGAGGAGAGGGCAGGCGGACCGGGCCTACGGCCGTGGCGGCCGACCGGTCCAGCAAACCGTTCAATCGGGCTTCTACATCCACACGCTGGGTTTGCAAAAGCTGCAAACGGTGTTGAGATCGGGTGATTTGGGCCTGCAACTTGACCACTCCCTGCAGCGAACCCGCTCCCTGGGCATAGCGGGCCTGGGCAAGGGTTTCGTAGTGCCCAAGAATGGATTCATCCTCCCGGGTGATCTCGAGGACACGATCCAGGTAGGCCAGACTGTAATAGGCGTCCTTGACTTTTCGGACGAGTTCAGCCTCGCGGGCTCGATGCTGCTCCCGTAGAACCATGGATCGCTGCACCGACACCTGCTCCCGGTCTTTCAGCTTGCCGAACCAGGGAAAGCGCTGCGACAGGGTCACCATGGTGGTTTGCGGCCCCACTCTGGTTTCAGGGCGGCGTGCATACTGGGTGATCGCCAACATCGGGTCGGGCAGTTGACCAACCTGGGGAAGCCGCTGCAGCGATGCCCGGTAGTCCGCCAGGCTCTGCTGGAGCAGGGGACTGCGATTCAGCGCCAGGCGGATGAATTCGTTCAGGCGGGGATCTCCGTAGCTGGAATAGAGTTCCGCGGCGTGCGAGGATACCGATCCGACCAGGATCAGGATTCCGCCGACGATTGCCCGGGGCAGAGTTTTGGTGCCTCGCCTTCCAATCGGGTATGACTTCATATTTCCCTCATTCCAATTGAGGGCCGACGCTGCGAACCACAACGGTGCTGGGGGAATACAGCCAGGCATCCGAGGGGGTTCGGACGCGATGCCACGCCGGCACCCTCATCAGGTGGGACCGATCAATCGGATGGCTTGGGGTCTAGATACGGAGGACCGTCGAAAGGAGGTCGGGAGGGGACAGATCCTGCAGGAATTGTGGCGGAGGGCCGCCAAGAGAACTGGAGCCGCCCGGAGAGAGCGGCTGGCCGGATGATCTGGCGGAAGAGAGGAGCAATTGCCTGATAGTGTCCTTGGAGAATCGCTCTGCCGTGCGGAAGAAGCTGTTGGTGGCCTCGGACGAAGTTTCGCAGCAAAGCCCCCGATTCAGCTCAGGGGGACTTGCTGTCTCCGCCGGCGCGCAGTGGCCGGCTTCCGCCTTGACCGTCAGCCTGCTTTTCTCGGATTGTGACTGGTGGCAACAACTGTGGGCTTGGCCCTCCGTACACAGCCATTCCGCACAGACTCGGACCAGGTCACCCGCCTGCGATCCCACAAAGAGGATGAGCAGCAGATAGGTAATCGCTCGTTTCATGCTTGCCTGCCTCAAGACTATCCTAACAGCCTGACCCTACAATTACAATCCCGAGCGGTCTCAACGCGATATCAATCCCCTCGTGCCTTTTGCAAAATTCGCAGAGGAACAGGCCACTGTGCCGGCACAGGTGATGTTCTGCCTTCATCAGTGTCGGGTGTGACCTGGTGAGAAATGCGGGTTCACCACAAAAGGCACAAAACGAGTTTCTGGATATCACACAAGGCCCGCATGCCGTGGTCGTTTCTCATCGTCCGGCTCTTTGTGTGTTTTGTGCCTCTTGTGGCCATTTCCGGCAAAGATCTCGCTGCCGAATTTTCGCGAACGCCGTCATTCCCCGAGAACCACGAATCCCTATCCCTCGCGGCAGAGTCGGCCACGGTCGAGCCGTTGGGGGGCAAACAGGACCTCTCCTGAGTCAACAGTCAGCGGCAAGCCGGGCCGACCGTGGCATAATGGGCGACCTGTCCGGGTTGCAGACCGGGACTGCGGAAATTGAATCCAACCGGTTCAAGAGGGCACACATGAGCCTTCGCACGCCCACATCTCTACACAAAAAGAGCAAAGCCTCGACCGCCGAGCTCACCGCCGCTGTGCGGGCCATCCACCACAGGAATCGGGTGCGGCTGTTCGAGGACCCCTTTGCCAGGTTACTCTGTGGATGGTTCTGGCGACTGGTGGTCCGGATTCCTCCGCTGTCGTGGATTCTCATCAAGGGCGTGTTGAGAGCCATAGAACCCGTGTCCTTGTGCGTGCTGGTGCGGGCGCGACATGCCGAAAGAGCTTTGGAAGCCGCCGTAGAGAAGGGTATCGACCAATATGTGATCATTGGAGCCGGGATGGATTCCTTTGCCTTCCGGCGGCCCGACTTGATGCGTCGCATCGATGTCTTCGAGATCGACCATCCCCTCACCCAGAACCAGAAGTTGGCCCGTATCCGCCGGGCAGGATGGACCATTCCCCCTCGCCTGCATTTTGTTTCCGCCGACCTCACCAAAATTTCCGCTGTCGAGGCCTTGGAAAGCTCAGGCTTCCAACGGTCCCGGCCCACCTTTCTGACCCTGATGGGAGTTGCCTACTACCTCAGTGCCGAGGATCTGGGTGAGACGGCGGAATCCATTGCCCGAAACCTGCCTGAAGGTACCCTCCTGCTGCTCGACTACCTGCTGGACGAGACCTCCTCGAGCTCCGAACACCGGGTCATGAAAGAGAAATTGAAAGCTTTCGTAGCCAAGCGGAGTGAGCCCATGATCGCCGAATACTCCCTGGCGTCGATGAAAGCGCTGATGGCTGCTCGTGGCTTCGATACGCTAGAGAACCTCACTCTTCCCGAACTGGAACAGCGCTACCGATCCCCTCAGGGTGCATGGCACCTGGAAATCCCCAGCATCTTCGCGGTCGGCACCTTCCGGGTTGCCGCTCGGGAGCCCAGGAAGGCTTGACCCTTGTCGGGGGGCCTTGACCCGCCAACCTGCATTTCTCGTTGGGTGGCGCTCCAAGCGGTCAGCCTGCCGGCGCCAGCGGTCGACCAAGTCGCTTGAAAAGACGGAAGAACCGGCGGGTGCGCTGGCAGTCTCGGGCAATCTGGCCTCTCAACTGCTGCAGCGACCCGAACCTTTCTTCGTCTCTCAATCGGTGCAAGAAGGCCAGGCCGAGATCGTCCGGGGGGCTGTCCAGGCTGGTGTCGATAAGGTGGGTTTCCACGGTGAGATCCTTCCCGGCGACCGTGGGGCGCCAGCCGACGTTGGTTACGGCGGGATGGGTCTGATGAGTGAATGTGGCCTGGGTGACATAGACCCCGGGTCGAGGGATCAACTCGTCGCCAGGGCGCAGGTTCAAGGTGGGGAACAGGGATTCTCGTCCCAGACCTCGCCCGGACACGACCTTCCCCTTCAGGCTGAAAAACCTCCCGAGCAGGCGGTTGGCGCTGCTGATGCGCCCGGCACCGATCAACTCGCGTATTCGCGTGCTGCTCACCCTGGACCCGCGGACTACCACTTGAGGGCAGATGCGGACCTGAAAGTCGAGTCTCCGGCCAAGCTCTTGAAGCAAGGCAACGTCGCCGGTACGACGGTATCCGAAGGCGAAATCGCTCCCGACGAAAACCTCCCGCGCCCGGAATACCCCCACCACGATCTCCCGCACGAACTCCTCAGCGGTCATTCGGGACAGGGCCCGGTCAAAGTCCAGAACGGCAAGCACCTCCAGCCGACTGGCGCCCAGGAGTCGAGTCTTTTCCTCCGGGGGAGTGATTGCCCGGGGGGCGTTGTCCGGCGCCAGCAGTTGCAAGGGGTGGGGCTGGAAGCTGAGCAGGACCGACCGCGTTCCCGAGGCCCGGGATGCATCCACCAGGGTGTCCAGGATGCGCTGGTGACCCAGGTGGAAACCGTCGAAATTGCCAATGGTCAGGGAACTCCCGCGGTCTGTCCGATAGGATCTGTAGCCGTAGGTAATCTCCATGAAGTCAATGAAGGCGGCAAAGGGGAGGGAAGAGGCTGCACGCACGGGGCGGCGTTGAAGTCTTCCGGAACATATCAGCCGGCCTCGACCGGATTGCTCAACACCCCGATGCCCTCGATTTCAACTTCGACGACATCGCCGGGTTTGAGCCAGTCGGTAGCTCCCGGAGTGCCTGTGAATATCAGGTCTCCCGGGCTGAGGGTGAGATAACGGCTGATGTAGCTGACCACGGTGGCACAGTCGAACATGAGATCGGCCGTAGACTGTTGCTGAACCACCTGGCCGTTGAGACGGGTCTGCAGTTGCAGATTTCGGTGATCCAGCCCCTGAACCATTACCGGTCCGACGGGACCAAAGGTATCGCACCCCTTGGCGCGCCACCACTGCAGGTCCTGGTCGGGACCCCGCTGCCACCCTCGGGCACTGACATCGTTGCCGCAGGTCAGAGCGAAGATAAACGATTCCGCCTGCTCGGGTGAGACGTTTCGTGCGGTCCGTCCAATCACCACAACCAGCTCGCCTTCAAGGTGAACCTCATTAGCTTCGGCCGGAATAACGATGGGAGAGTCCGGATTTTGCAGAGAATTGAAGGGCTTGTAGAAGATTTCCGGGCGGGAGGGCGCCGGTCTTCCCTTGAGGTGGCTCCGGTAGTTTCGGCCCACAGCCAGGATCTGGCACGGTTCGCAGGGAACCAGGGTGCGGACCTCGGAGAGCCGGTGAACAGTCCCGGTCGTCTGACGGGTATGCAGGGGGTTGCCTTCCAGTTGGCGGAGACGATCTCCTTCCAGGATTCCATAGTGGACCCTGGCATCCTTCCGGTAGCGCATGAAAGCGGTCTTGGACATCATTCACCCGGTAGCGCGGGCCTCCTTGATCGCCGGCTGCCTCTGGCAGGCTCTCTGTCCATCAATCGTCGCGTTTGGAAGATTCCATGGCTCTCAACCGGCCCAGATCCGAGGCTAGAGCCGCCTTGCCGCTGAGCACGACGTTGCCGCAAGAGATAAACCGATAACCCTGTTCATGAGCCCTCCGGCACTCCTCCAGGGATTGCAGCGTGATCCCGGCGGCCTTTCCCGATGGAGCCACCCGGCGGGGAAAGTCCGCCAGGAAAGCCTGAACCTCCGGATGCTCAATCTGACCGATATGACCCAGAGCGGCAGAGGTATCGGTGGGGCCCAAAAACAGAACATCCACGCCCGGCAAGGCCGCAATGGATTCCAGGTTCTCGATGCCTGACTCCGTCTCGATCTGCACGACGACCAGGGTTTCCTGGTTGGCCCGGGGCAAGTAGTCGCTCCAGGACACTCCCTCGAAGTGGGGCCAAAGCGGCGAGACGCCTCGGGTTCCCTCGGGCGGGTACTTGCAATATTGCACGGCCAGCTCGGCTTCCTCAGCCGAGTTGACCTGCGGCACCATGATGGCGCTGGCGCCGATGTCGAGGGCCTTCTTGATGAGATGGGATTCCAGCCCCGCCACCCGAATCAGCGGGACACATGAATTTCGGCGGCACAAGAGGGGGATCCAGCGCACGGCCTCCACCTCGTAGGGACGATGCTCCAGGTCGATCCACAGAAAATCGATGCCGGTTTCGATGGTCGTCTGGGCCACGATCTCTGAGGCGTCGGCCAGACCGGCTCCCCAGGCGGCCCTTCCTTCCTGCAATAGCTGCTTTACCCGATTCTCAAACATGGGCAGGCTTCCCTCCCGCTGGCGTGCAAGTTGAGTTGGATTCCCCTTAGCCGGGGAGATTATCGGCCCTGGAGGTCCATACGGTCAAATTCTGCAGGTTTTTGGCGTCTCGAGGGCGCAAGAAGCGACTCAAGAGATAGGCCAGCCCGAACAGAAAGATATTCGAAAACACCACGATCCAGAACTTGTCCGGCAGGACCTGCTTGAGCTCGGGCATCAGTCGAGTTCCCGCGGCGGAGTCCGCAAACAGCCAGAAACAGACCCCTGCAACCGTGACGATGGTGGCAATCAGCGCCGCTCGGCTGTGGACTCTTTCTGTAAGAAATCCCAGCAGGAAGATACTCAGCAGTCCTCCACTGAGAATCGAAAACACCAGGGTCTGCAAGTCCATGAGAGTCTGGGTGCGAGCGAAATGGATGAAAAGCGCCACCGTGATCATGATCGCGCCAAAGCCTACCGAAACCCAGCGGCCGAACCTGAGATAGTGCCGCTCATCCTCCACCGACTTCTTGAATCGGCGGTAGAAGTCATTGGTCAGCGTGGCGGCCGAGGCGTTGATGCCGGAGTCGAGCGTGGACATGGCTGCCGCCAGCAGCCCGGAGAGGACGAAACCGGCCGCACCGGCCGGGACCTGGGTCAGCACGAAGAAGGGAAAGGCCTGCTCGGCAACCAGGCTGTCCAGCTCCGCGGCGGGGAAGTGCTTGTAATAGACATACAAGGCCGTCCCGATGAAAGCGAAATAGATCCAGACCGGAATGGTCATGACGGTCGACAGGATCAGCCCCTGGTTGGCATCCCGGTCGGTCTTCATGGCAATGTAGCGTTGGACGGCGTTCTGATCGGTGCAGAGCAGTTGGAAAAAGATGAACTGGTAGACGATGATGAGCACCCAGACGGTTTGTTCGTTCCAGTCCCAGCCCGTGCTGCCCACCGCGAATTTCCCGTCGGCTATCGCTTCGCTGAACACCTGCGACAGCCCACCCGGAATCAGGTCGATAGCAATGGGAATGCAGATGAGCCCCCCGACAATCAGGGCGATACCTTGAAGCAGGTCGGTGTAGATGACGGCTTCCAGGCCGCCCAGGATGGTGTAGGTGGCCACCAGGATGCCCAGCACCAGGATGACCCACTCCAGCGGGAAACCGGTCATGGGACCGAAGGGCAGGCAGACGGCATAGAGAATGACGCCGGTGCGAAACATCTGAAACACCAGAAAGCCGGCGGCGGCATAGAGCCGGGCCCAGGTGCCGAAGCGACGTTCCAGGTACTCGTAGGCCGAGCGCACGTGCCCCCGGCGAAAGTAGGGCATGAACAGAAAATAGGCGACGATGGCCGGAATGAAGTAGAAGAAGTGGGCCGGCATGTAGCGCCAGTCCTTTGCAAAGGTGAAGCCGGGAATGGCCAGGAAGGTCATCGAGCTGATGATGGTGGCCATCAGCGAAAATCCGACAAT
Organism: Acidobacteriota bacterium; assembly: GCA_028875575.1. Lineage (NCBI taxonomy): Bacteria > Pseudomonadati > Acidobacteriota > Acidobacteriota bacterium. The sequence continues at coordinate 46,522 of JAPPDF010000020.1, read as the reverse complement.
CCAGCCCGGCATGCTGCGATTGGCCAGGAAGTAGGCATCGGCCGAACGGTTGCGTCGGGCCGTATAGACGCCGATCGCCACCATCGCGCTCAAGTTGATGCAGATGGCCACCAGGTCGGGCCACCTCAGCAAATGTTCTGAAATCATGTCGTCACGTCCAAGGGACGGGGATGTATGCGATCGCTTTACGGGAGCGCCCAGGCCTCCACTCCGTTATCGATCCTTGCAGTTGCAGTCCCTCTCGCACCTGTCCCGGCCAACCGTGCCGGTCGCCGCACAAATCACCACAAGCTTTTGTTGTTCAGCATCTTGCCATACCCATTGGAAAGTTTTTCCGGCAATGAAATGGCAGGGCGTGCCCGGCGGGATATTCGGTCATGGCCGGTGTGGGGAGGTCATGATGCCGCCACCGCTGCGGCATTATAGGTTCTCTGGGCGCCTGAACCAAAAAAAGAATCCGGCGGTTTGGGTAGCGGCGTCGAACGACAGGTCGAATCTTCAGGGGCTGGCCATTGGCTTGAGGCCCATCCTCATTGGATCTCGAGGATCCAGCAGCAAGGTTGCCTCGGCGGTGACAAACGCAGAACCCTTGATGGAAGGCACGATGCGACCCTGGTCGAGACGGACCGTGGCCTCGAACAGACTGCCGATGATGCTTTCCTGCCGCCAGGTTTGTCCCGGGCCGAAACGGCCGTCGGCGACCAGGCATGCAACTCTTGCAGAGGTGCCGGTCCCGCAGGGTGAGCGGTCGTAGGAGCCCCCCGGGCAGAGAACAAAGTTCCTGGAGTCGGCGTCGGCCCGCTGCGGTGGGGCGTAGAGCGCAATGTGATCGATCTCCCGCCGGTCCCTGCCGGTGATTCCCCGATGGCGTAGCTCTCGCCTGATCTTCCAGGTACATTCGAGCAAGCAGTCGATGTTGTCCTCGGAGAGCTGAAGTCCGTGGTCTTCGCTCAGGAAGAACCAGTTGCCTCCCCAGGCCACGTCTCCCGTCAGGCGGCCGTAACCGTCCAGCTCCAGGGCCACCCCCTTGGCCAACCGATAGCTGGCCACGTTTTCAATGACGACTTCCCCTGACGGTTGCAAGCTGGCGGCAATCGTGCCCGCGGGGGTTTCCAGGCGATGCCGGCCGGGCTGGATGCGACCCAGGTAACCCAGGGTGGAGACTACCCCGATGGCGCCGTGACCGCACATTCCCAGGTAGCCTACGTTATTGAAAAAAATCACTCCGGCGGCGCAGTCCGCCCTGCAGGGCTCGCAGAGAAGGGCTCCGACCAGCGTATCGGAACCGCGCGGCTCGTTCACGACCGCGGAGCGAAAAGGATCGAAACGGTCCCGAAAACAGATCATTCTCGCGGCCATGGGACCGGTTCCGAGGGCGGGTCCTCCCTCGACCACCACCCGGGTCGGTTCTCCTCCGGTATGGGAATCAATGACGCGGATTCGTTTCATGCTTCTGGAAACGCTTGGAATTCAGGACCCATTTGACAAAAACGCCTTTGCCGGGTGGATGGAAACCGATTCAAAGTCGAGCATGGGCAGATTTTTGATTCACATCGATGCACAGGATGCACAAGATAATTTGCCGATACGGCGGACTTGCAGTCCTGGACATTGGTGCTGCTTCGGGCCAAGCGATTGCATTCGAGAGTCGGTCTGCCGAAATGGAAGAGCCTTCCCACCGGCATGCCAGTCGCGTTGCGGGTGCTTCCCAAGAGGGTGCAGGACGGCTTTCAGAGGAGTCGCTCCCCCGACATCCCCCACCGCACCATCGGGGTGGCTTTCTCCCTTGACGTCGTCGCATCATGGGAGGTCCATCGGACTTTGTGTTTGTTCGTGGTTGGTCTTCAACAACGAACGGCAGATTCTTCCTCCAATGATCCATCCGGAACGGCGTAAGCCGGACTCATCTGCGCCGGGAACGGCGGCGATTGAAGAGCCACAGCACCGTCAGCACGGTCCCCCACTGCAACAGGCAGGTCATGACGCTGTAGGGAAGCAGGGGATTGTACCATTCATCCGGGGCGTAAACGGTGGCCGAAAGGGATAGCCACCACAACAACAGCACCGAGGCCCCAACCGGGACCACGTACCGCATGGAGGCATCCCACCAGCGACCCGGGGACAGGTCGCCGGAATCGGCCGTCAGCTCCTCTCCCCGCAGCCGCTCACATCCGTATCGGGTCACGGCAAAGGCGACCAGAGCCCCCGAGATCATCAAGGCCACACCCCAGACGAAGTCCTGGTTCGCAAAAAAGGAAAGGCTGAGCGCAGAGGGAATGCCCATCAGATAGCTGACGACCGCCATCAGCAGCACCGCCCTGGATCGGGTCAATCCGGCATCGACCAGGACCCGGGTCTGCAGTTCCAGCATGGCCATCAGAGAGCTGAAGCCGGCCAGCGTCAGTCCCAGGAAAAACAGAATGGATAGGGGAATCCCCAACGACATGCGGGCGAAGAGCTGCGGCATCCAAATCAGCGTCAGACCGGTGGAAGCGGGGCCGCTGGAACGCAGAACCTCGAGAGTCTCCTGCCGGGAGAGGGTCATCTCCGTCTGAAGGACCGAAAAGACCGTTCCAAATACGATCAAGGCCGCCAGCAAGGAAACCAGGTTGTTGCCGATGCCCGTCAGGATGGCATTCTTGACGATGGGCTGTTGCCGTTGCATATAGGCGGCATAGGTCAGGAAGAGCCCCCAACCGGCTCCGGTGTCCCAGGCATTCTGACTGAGGGCCTCCAGCCAGATTTTCGGCTGGAGCAATTGCTCCCAGTCGGGAGTAAAGAGGTAGGCCACGCCCGCCCAGGAACCGGGAAGTGTCAGGGCGCGGACCAGCGAGATCAGGACGATTGCCAGCAGTGTGGGAATCATCCAGCGGTTGAGGCGTTCGATAGAGCGGATCCCTCGCCAGATGGCCAGGGCGCAAAGCACCAGGGCGAGGAGGTGGAAGAATGAGGGCCATGCCGAAGCCTGGAAGCGGTTCCAGGTCGAGAAGGCAGCCTCGGTGGACAGCGGCAGGGGTGCGGTGACCGTCTGCAGCAGGTAGTAGAGACACCACCCCACCACCACCGCATAGTAGAAAGTGATGGCGGCCGAGACAAAAGCGACGAAGCCACCGGTCCAGGACAGGTTTCGGCCCCCAATGGCGGCCAGCGCCTCGACGGGGCCCTTGCGACTGCGCCGACCAATGGCGTATTCGGCCACGATCAAGGGGATGCTCCATAGAAACAGAAACAGCACCCAACTGACCAGAAAGGCGCCCGCGCCGTGCTCGCTTCCGTTTTGAGCGGCGATGCGGGGGAACCTCCAGATGTTTCCGGTCCCCACGGCCACCCCCAAGACGCTGAACAGAAGGCCCCATCGGGTAGAAAATCGTTGATGGATGCTGCTGTCAGCGTGATCGGACATGCTTAAACCGTTGGAAGGGGATCGGGATTGAGCGCGAAAACATCGCGCCGGGGATGGGAGACGGTGGTCCGGCGGGGGACGGCGGGGATCACAAGGTGACCTTTCGGGAGCTTTGGACGAAGCTCATCTTGAGGTCGTGCAGGCATCGATCCAGGAGCCGGGTTTCATCGGGTTTCAGATTCCCTTGGGTCTTTTCCTGCAAGATCTCCAGGACATCGATGGTTTGCCGCGCCGCCGGGAGATTCTTCTCCATCTTTTGGGTTGCAGGATCGGGGACCAGGCCCATCTGGAGCATGGCCGTGGTGGAGAGAGACAGAACCAAGGTGGGAAAGTCCATTTTGGGTTCCCGGCTGTCCTGGCCGACAACCGGAGACGAAGCGCTCGCGCCGGCCCGCTCCTGGCCCTGGGCGACACCAGACGGGCCGGCAGGACTGGCGGGCCGGCTGGGAGCCTCCTTGGCCGAGTCCCGTAACTCCCCCTCCTCGGTGAACTTGCGGCGATCGGCAACCTTGAAGCCACTGTCTTCTTCAGCCATGGGACCTCCCAGGTGATCCAGATTGTCAGTGATTACTCTTTTTTCCACCGTGGACAACATGGAGTGGCTATAGCGCCAGCTTCCAGGGAGTCCGGTAGTTCACGCCGGTCAGGGCTTCCGCTTCAGGGTCGCCGATCACCTGTTCCTTGTCGACGTCCCAGCGGACCTGACGTCCCAGGCGCTGGGCGATATTGCCCAGGTGGCAGGCAATGACCGAATTGTGCCCGATTTCGACATCCGCCACCGGCGTCTCTCGGGAGCGCATGCAGTCGAGGAAGTTCTGCACGTGGTCGGGGGCATAGTCCCGTCCGACCCTCTGCCGGGGCAGCCCCGCCGCCTTGTAGGTGCGCCGCCTGCTATCGATTCTCCGCGTTTCGGGAAACACCTCCCAGCCGAAGCGATCCACTACCAGAACCCCGTCCTCTCCGTGAAAGGCAACCCCGTGCTCCCGTGCCTCCGGTCCGCGTCCCACGCCCAGGGCGTGTTCCCAGATCATGCTGAAATGGGGAAAGGCCCAGGTGACCTGCTGGGTGTCGGGAGTCTCCATGGCGTCGTCGGGATAGGCGAATTTTCCTCCGGCTGAGAATGCAGCGGAGGGAGCCTTGACCCCCATGCCCCAGTTGGCGATATCGACCATGTGGGCCCCCCAGTCGGTCATCAGCCCTCCCGAATAATCCCAGTACCAGCGGAAGGTGAAATGGAACCGATTGGGGTTGAAGGGTTGGCGCCTGGCTGGACCCAACCACAGGTTGTAGTCCACCCCGGCGGGCGGGGGACCGTCGGGAGCCTTGGGGGTGGCTCCCTTCCAATCCAGGTAGGCCCAGGTCCGAACCAGGCGAATCCGGCCAAGTTGCCCGGATTTCACATACTCCACCGCCTGAGCGAATTGGGGGGCGCTTCGTTGCTGAGTCCCCACCTGGACCACTCGCTGGTAGAGGCGAGCAGCCCTGACCATGGTTCGCCCCTCCTGAATGGTCAAGGAGAGCGGTTTCTCCACGTAGATATCCTTGCCGGCTTGACAGGCCGCCACCGATTGGAGGGCATGCCAGTGATCGGGTGTCGCCACGATGACGGCATCCAGCTCCTTCAAGTCCAGGACCCGGCGAAAGTCCCTGGTCTGCAAGGGCGCGGGACCATTAGCAGCTTCAATCGAACGCAGTGCCTTCCCGGTTTGCCCATCGTCCACGTCGCAAAGGGCCGCGCAACTGACCCCGTCCACCTTGAGGAAAAGTTCCAGGAGCCTGCGGCCTCTTCCCCCGCATCCGATAAGGCCAACCCGAATCCTGTCGTTGGCGCCCAGGGCATCGGAATGGGCTGGAGACCCCGCCCGCAGGGGCGGACTGGATGCAAGGTAAGCGGAGGCGCCCACTCCGGTGATTCCAATGGACTGGCGCAGGAAGTTTCGGCGGCTCTGATGGGTCATGGGTATTCCCCTGGATTCAAGCGAATATCGGTGCCACGACCGGTGATTTGAAGCTCGATCCCGTGGTCCCCGAAGTATCCAATGGTCTTCCGCAATTACCGGCTGTGAGAATACCCGCTTTTGGGGAACCTCGCAACCGGCGCCAAGGCTCCGGCGGCTGCGTCCCACCATCCATTTGAGCAGATCAGGACGCTGCTGAATCGAGCTGGCGTAGTCGGGCCTTGTGCGGGCGGGACGCCCGCACCACACTGGCGAGGCCTCGCCCATCTCCTCCACGCGGCTCGACCGGCAACGGCGCCGGGACTCTGCTTCGGCCGAGCCCATGCCGTTCCCGCCGGCAGGGTGGCCGGGTGCCAAATCGAGGGGAACTGAGCGGCACCGAAGGGAATAGCATGCGGGCGGGACGCCCGCGCTCCCGGGTGGGCCTCTTCCCACCACTCTTGCTTCTCACGGGGCCACGCGCTGGCTTGCCGGGCCTGAGCCCGGCCGATGCGGCAGAGCCGGCACGCTTGGTGGCCCTTCAGGGCCTTCGTGGATAACTCTTTTTTTCGTTTGTTTCAGATAAGAGGCTTAACGTGTCGATCCAACAACTCTCCACTCTCCACTCTCCACTTGCCACGGTTGACTTGACACCAGCCTTGATTTAGATTTCGGCAACGCGGAACTTTGCGCATTCGATACCGCCGGGGTGGGGTCCGAATGAAATCAGAATCCATTGCCCTGCTCATCCAAGCGCAGGATCGTACCGGGGTGCTCTTTCAACTCACCCGGACCATCGCCGAACACGGAGCCAACATCAGCTCCGTGGACATTGTGAAACGGGGAACCCAGGCGGCCAGCGTCTACCTGGAGCTGCGCGATGTCAAGGAGGTGGACGCACTCCTCAGAGACCTGCGAGCACTGGAGGTGGTCACGGCGGTAGACTCGCTCGATCCGTTGCTCAAAGTCTATGGCAAGCGGATCATCATCATCGGCGGCGGAGCCCAGGTGGGACAGGTGGCTCTGGGCGCCATCAGCGAGGCCGACCGGCACAACCTGCGTGGCGAGAGGATTTCGGTGGACACCATCCCGCTGGTGGGCGAAGACCACATCGCGGCTGCGGTGCGCTCAGTGGCCCTGCTGCCCCGGGCAAGGGTTCTGGTCATGGCGGGAGCCATCATGGGCGGAGACATCGCCCAGGCCGTAGAGGAAATCAAGGGGCAGGGAATTACCGTGCTGTCCCTCAACATGGCCGGCACCGTGCCCGAGGCGGCCGATCTGATCGTGAGCGACCCCGTTCAAGCCGGTGTCATGGCTGTCATGGCAGTTGCCGATACGGCCACGTTCGACATCACCCTGCAGCGATCCAGACGTTACTGACATGGCCCGCATTTCTCAACGGGCCGCCCAGTGTTGTCTGCGAAGGAGATCTTCATGAAACTGGCTCAAATCCATGACCCTGAAATTGGACTTCACCTGGCAAAAGTGGAAAACGAGAGTGTCTACCCGGTCCTGGCGGAAGCCAACGGACTGCGCACACTGCTGGACTTCGCCCGCGGAGCCGACCGGGAGGGGATCGCTCTTGTGGACCTGGTGGAAAGACACTGCTCCTCCCAGGCCCTCTCCCTGACCTGGTCGGAGCTGAATGTCTCGCCAAGCCCGACAAAGCCCCATGCTGCCATTCCCGTTCATCCGCCCGAGGTCTGGGCCTGCGGGGTGACCTACAAGAAGAGCGCCGAATTCCGGGACGGGGACACACAAGCGCCCGCGGGAATCTACGACCATGTCTATTTTTCCGATCGGCCGGAACTGTTCTTCAAGGGCACCGAAGCCCGATGCACCGGTCCCAACGACTTCATCGGCATACGGAAAGACTCCAGGTTTACGGCTGTGGAGCCGGAGTTGGGCGTCCTGCTTTCTTCCAAACGCGAGATTCTCGGGTTCCTGGTCTCCAATGACGTTTCGGCTTGGGACATTGAGCGGGAAAACCCTCTCTTCCTTCCCCAGTCCAAGATCTACACCGGGTGCTGCTCCCTGGGTCCGGTCCTGCTGACTGCCGATGAAGTTCCCGATCCCTACGCCCTGTCGATCCGTTGCGAGATCAAAAGAGGCAACCAGGTCATTTTCTCCGGCGACACCCGGCTGAGCATGATGAAGCGAACCATCCAGGAATTGATCGACTGGCTCTTCTACGCCAATCCGATTCCCGACGGCACCGTGTTGCTGACCGGTACGGGAATTATTCAGACCGAAGCGGCGGCTCTGCAGGAGGGAGACACCGTCGAAATTACCATTCCGGAAATCGGCACGCTCACCAACGAAGCCCGAATCGTGTCCTGAGAAAAGGGTGACCTGCCATTTTCATTTTTGCTATTCTGGCAGGAGTGGTGGAAGTGCGGATTGTTTCGGGATAACCATGAACCTGAGAGCGCTCTCTATTGGTCTGCTGCTTGCGGGAACAGGTCTCACCCCAAACCTGCCGGTGTGCCAGGGCCTGGGGGCCACCTCTCTCTTCGCTCAAACCCCACCGTCCTCTGGAACCGGCAAGCTAAGGATCTACGACGCTCCGGAGCCCGCTGACGAGCTGGCCCAAGACCCGCAGGAACAAGAGGACTTTCTCCAGTTAAAGCAGTCTACCGACCCTGCCCCGCGCAGCGTGCTGATCGAGGCATTCATTCAGAAATATCCCGAATCCAAATATCTGGGCCAGGTTCACCATATGGCCACCATGGACTACCGAAGCCTGAATCGGCCGGAGAAAATGTTTGAGCACGGACAGAAAACGCTCGGACATTCGCCCGACAACATTCCGATTCTGGCGCTGATGGCCCTGGCTCACTCCGACAAGGGAGACCCCGACCGTTCCATTCAACTGGCCACCCGATCCCTGGGGCTGCTGCAAAAGATCGTCCGGCCCGCCAACACCGACCAGCAGCAGTGGGAGGCCGAGTACCGCCGATATATGGCCCAGAGCCTAGCCGGGTTGGGCCACGCCTATCTGGTCAAGTATGAGATGGAACGGGAGGCCTCGAAGGAGTCTGCTGCGCTGCAGGAGAGCTCTCCAAGCCCAGCTGGCACCGAAACAGACCCCGCCCAGCCAAAGAGCCCGAGCACCGCAACCGCCGGCAGTTCCAGGCTGGCCACACTCCTGCTGGCCAGGGCCTACGGATATCTCACCAAGTCTCTGAATGAGGAACCGCGGTCCCAATTCGTTCACTTCCAGCTGGGAGTGGTATCCACCCGGTTGAAGCGACTCCCGCAAGCCATGAATGCCTTTGCCCGAGCTTCCCTCCTGGAGGGCGGCTATCAGGAGATTTCCCGTCGCAACCTGGAGTCTCTTTACCGAACAACCCACCAGAACTCTCTGGATGGACTACAAGACCTGTTGGCTCAGGCGCGGGCGGATCTGACAGGCGGCAACGGCAAGCCTGCGCCGGCGGTCGAGGACCCCGCCGAGCCCGACTCGGAGTAATTGCATTCAAGTTCCTCTGAAGGGAGAGTTTGCGTCCATGTCCTTTATTCAGCTCAAGACTCCGGCGGATGTGCAGGAACTACTGGCGGGTTCCGATAGGGAGCCGGTCTTTCTGCTGAAGCACAGCAGCCAGTGCCCCATCAGCGCCGAGGTCTATTCCGCCTTCTCCGAATTCGACCGACAGGGCGGAACCAACCGCCCCTGGAACTGCGCCCTGGTTCGCGTGATCGAGGAGCGCCCGCTCTCCAATCAAATCGCAGAGGAATTGGGGGTGGAGCATGAATCCCCGCAAATTCTACTCATTTCCGGCTCCAAGGTCCTCTGGCACGACTCCCATTGGAGATTGACGCTGGAAAAGATGAACGAGGTGGCCGGCCGCTTCCTTCAGTCCTGACCTGATCCGACCCAAACCCTTAGGAAAGATGATTCTCAAGATGCCGCAGCCTTCGCTGAAGCGGGCCATGCTGGCGCTGGCTCTTTGCTGCACCCTGCTGGCCTGCCGGCAATCTCCCCAATACGAATTTGACCTGATCATCGCCGGCGGCAAGCTCGTCGACGGGTCCGGCTCACTATGGTTTCCCGGGGACCTGGCCATTCACGGCGAAGAGATCGTCTACATGGGGGAGTTGAAGGATCGGGAGCAGAAGGGGCGTCAAGTGATCGACGCGCGGGGACTATGGGTAGCTCCCGGTTTTATCGATAGCCACAGTCGTTCCGAACCCGAGCATATGTTCCATCCAGACTCCCTCGGCAAGGTGCGCCAGGGAGTGACCACCGAGATCCTGGGAGGCGGACACCCGAGCCGTTTTTTCCAGGCCGGCGCCGGGCCGGAACCCGAGCTCCGGGAAGTCTCGGCCGATCGCCCCCCGTGGGGGGAAGCCTTCCACCGGCTTCGGCAAGGGGAATTTCCCCTCAACGTGGCTGCATACGTCCAGGTGGGAGATGTCGTGCGCTCGGTCCTGGGCCACGACAGGCGGGAACCCACCCAGCCCGAAGTTGCCGCAATGAAGCAGACGGTCGGGCAGGCCATGCTGGAGGGTGCACTGGGGCTTGCCAACTCGGTGCGATTGTCTCCGGCAGGCATTCTGAGCGGCGAGCAACTGGCCGAGTTGGCTCGGGAGGTGACCCCTCACGGCGGGATCTACTCCGCCGGGATCGATTCCCGCGCAGGTATCGACAATTCGATCAAGGAGGCCATGGAGTTTGCGGAGCAAGCTCAGATCCCCCTGGACATTCCGGGCTTGAGACTTTCCGGCCACCCTGGCCGCGGTCAGTTGCAAGAGGTGTTCGATTCCATCGAAAAGGGCAGGGAATCGGGACTGGCTCTGACTGCCAGCCTGTCTCCCTATCGAAGCGCCCGGGCAAATCTGGAAAACTTTTTGCCCCCCTGGGCAACCGAGGGGGGGCGGGAGAAACTGTTGGAGCGGCTCTCCCGAAGCGACCTTCGCGCCCGCATCCTGAGAGAACTCCGTCGCAAGCGGCCTGGGCAGTTCAATGCTTTCCTGGCTGCGGGGGGCTGGGAGGGAGTGGTGCTGTTGGAGGCGAACTCCCGAAAATTTCAGGCTCTGACCGGGAAGAGCATTCAGGCAATCGCGACCGAACTGGGTCAAGAACCCGGAGACACGCTGGTTGATATTTTACGGGAAACCGAGGGTCTGGTGGCAGTCCTCTACTCTCTCATGAGCGAGGAGGATCTGCGTAGCGTCCTGCAGGCGCCCTGGGTCTCCATCGGCTCCGGCGGCGCCACCGCCGGCATCGATCCGTCGGGTGGGGAGGTGACTCGACCCCATGGATATGGCGCCTTTGCCCGAGTCCTGGGAAAGTATGTGAGAAAGGAAGGGGTGCTGGACCTGGAAGAGGCCATTCACAAGATGACGGGCATGAATGCAGCCAAGTTGAAGCTCCGAAACCGAGGCTTCCTCCAGGTGGGCATGAAGGCCGATATCACCATTTTTGACGCTGAGCGGGTCGCCGGCCCCGCCACCTTTCAGGAGCCCCATCGATTTGCGGAGGGTATTGAGTACGTCATCGTCAACGGGACGCTGGTCGTCGAAGCCGGACGTCCTCTTGACGCCAGGCCGGGAAAATTCCTGGACGGACCGGGGAAGGCCGACCCGTAAGTGGCGCCGGTTGTTTTTTGTCCCTTAACCTGATAATGAATGGAAGGGAGATCCTACTTGATGCGGATGGCAAAACAGTTCCTGAAGGCATGGCTTGCATTCTCCGTTGGCAGCCTGGTGTGTCTGTCGGTTCCTGCCGGAGCCACTGACTGGCCCATGTGGAGAGGTTCCAACGCCGATGGCGTTTCGGCGGAAACCGGGCTTCCGTCTACCTGGTCTCCGGAGGGAGAAAACCTGAGGTGGAAGCGGCCCATCGGCGGGCGCTCGACGCCGATTGTGGTGGACGGACGGGTCTGTGTCATCACCCTGGCCGAACCGGAAACGCCGTCCCGCTGGCAGGAGCAGATTTCCTGCTTCGACGCCGAGACAGGCGATTTGCGCTGGGAATTTCGCTACAAGGTGTTCCTGACCGATATCCCTCACCACCGGGTCGGTTGGGCCAGCCTGGCGGCCGACCCCGATACGGGTCATATCTACGCCAACGGAATCGAAGGGATGGTGCACTGCCTTGACCCCAACGGCAAGGTGGTCTGGTCGAGATCACTCAAGGAGGAAGTCGGGAGAATATCCGGTTACGGGGGGCGGACAGTGACTCCAACCCTGCACGGTAACCTGCTGTTCGTCAATTTCCTGAACGCCGGATGGGGCGCCACGGCGATCCCACGGGATCGTTTTTATGCCCTGGACAAGCGCACCGGGGAAACCGTCTGGCTGACCACACCCGGCAAGGCGCCCAAGGACACGACCTACACGGTCCCGGTGGTGAGCCGAATCAACGGCCGGGACCTGCTGATCGGCGGCAACGCCGACGGCTCGGTCTACGGCCTCAGCCTGGCGACCGGCGAAAGGGTCTGGGGATTCCCCTTCAGCAAGCGAGGGATCAACTCGTCGGTGGTGGTTCAGGGCAGTCGGGTTTTCGCCTCCCACGGCGAAGAAAATGTCGACGAGAGCACGGCCATGGGCCGGCTGGTGTGCCTGGACGCCGGTAAAATTGTTGACGGCAAGCCCGAGTTGGTCTGGCAGGTGGACGGATTTACCGCCGGCTATGCCTCGCCCGCCCTGGCCGACAACATCCTCTATCACGTGGACAATTCCGCCAATCTGGTTGCCTTTCAGGCCGATACGGGGAAACAGCTCTGGAAGTACAACCTGGGAGTCATGCAGCGAGCCTCCCCGGTTGTCGCCGACGGCAAGCTCTTTGTCTCTGACGTTGACGGGCAGTTTCACATTCTGGGACTGCGCGGCCACCAGCCTCCCCAAAAGCTGGACCTGGAGCGATTCTCCAATGCCGACGGCTCAGCCGTGTCCATCAACGGCTCGCCTGCCGTGGCCGATGGCCGCATTTATCTGTTTACTCGCAACATGCTCTACTGCATCGGACTCGAAGACCGCAGCCCGGCGGCTGCCGCTGGGGGGGAACCGCAACCGGGGGATTCCGACTCTTTTGAGGGACCAGCCCGAAGTGTGTTGGTGGAGCCCGGGGAGGTCGTCCTCTCTCCAGCAGCCTCCAGGACCTTCACGGCACGGGTTGTGGATGCCCGGGGACGGAAGAAAACGGCTCAGGCCGTGTGGTCCCTGCAGGGAATCCAGGGGAAGGTTTCCGCCGACGGACGACTCACCCTCAGTGACGGCAATATCCCTCAGGGAGGCCTGATCACTGCCCAGGTCGGCGACCTGAAGGGAACGGCTCGCATCAGCTCCCGTCCCGCCATTCCCTTCCAGGAGGATTTTGAGCGCCTCGAAGAAGGAACGGTGGCTACAGGCTGGAATTCCGCCCGGGGCCGATTTGTGGTGACCTCCCTGGACGGCAACAAGGTTCTGAAAAAGTTGTCCGCCAACCCTCGATCCTGGCGGACCATGGTATATCTGGGAGACTGGAAGACATCCGGCTACGAGATTCAGGCAGAGATGATGGGCACCGAACAACGCCGGCGTCTTCCGGACATGGGTCTGATCGCCCAGCGCTATATCCTGTCCTTGATGGGCAATCGCCAGAAGCTGCAGATCCGCAGCTGGCTGTCGGAGCTGGGACACTTCTCCAAGACCATCGACTACCGGGTCGACCCGGACGTGTGGTACCGGATGAAGCTTCGGGTCGAGACTCTCTCGGAGGGAACCGGAGGAATGATCCGGGGAAAGGTCTGGAAGCGTGATGAGCCCGAGCCCGAAGGATGGACCATCGAGGTCGAGGACCCCATCGTTCACCGCCAGGGCAGCCCGGGCATCTACGGCTATTCCGCAGCTGAAATCTACTACGATAACGTCTCCGTCACTCCGGCCGGTCATTGAGGATCCTCCGGTCGGGGTCGAGGAGTTGAGAGGAACGCATGTCATTGCCAAAGCTTAAGGTCGTTGCAGCAGTGGTTCTCCTGCTGGCAGGCGGAGCGAAAATCTCCGGACTGGCGGGGGACTGGCCCATGTGGGGAGGCAGGCCCGACAGGAACATGGTTTCGGACGCTACCGGAATACCGGCCGAATGGGACCTGAAGACCGGGAAAAACATCAAGTGGGTTGCCGAAATCGGCTCCCAGTCCTATGGAAATCCCACGATATTGGGTGGCAAGGTCTTTGTGGGCACCAACAACCAGCGGCTGCGCAATCCCAAACAGACCGGAGACCGGGGCGTCATCATGTGTTTCCGGGAGAAGGACGGGAAATTCCTTTGGCAGATGACCCACGAAAAACTGGCTGCCGGCAGAGTCAATGACTGGCCCGAGCAGGGCATTTGCTCCTCGCCGGCGCTGTCCGGAGATCGACTCTACTATGTCTCCAACCGGGCGGAAGTGGTGGCCCTGGACACCGAAGGGTTCCTGGACGGGGAGAACGACGGCCCCGTGAAGGACGAGAAACACTCCTCCCCCATCGACGGGGACGTGGTGTGGACCTTCGACATGATTGAAGAGTTGGGGGTCTTTCCGCACAACCTGGCCACCAGCTCACCGCTGCTGGTGGGGGATCTGATTTTCGTCAACACCTCCAACGGCACCGATGAGAGCCATATCAATATTCCCGTACCCAGAGCACCCAGTTTCCTGGCCGTGAACCGCCACAGCGGCAAGTTGGCCTGGGAGAACTCGGCGCCCGGGGATGCGGTTCTCCACGGCCAGTGGTCTTCTCCATCCTACGGAGAGATCGCGGGCAGGCCCCAGGTCATCTTCGCCGGCGGCGACGGCTGGCTCTATTCCTTTGAAGCCCGGACCGGCAAGGAATTCTGGCGGTTCGACTGCAATCCGAAGGAATCGGAATGGAAGAACGGCAGGGGGGACCGCAACAATCTGATCGGGACACCCGTCGTCTATAACGACATGGTCTATATCGCGGTGGGCCAGGATCCGGAGCACGGCGAAGGCGTGGGACACCTTTTTGCCATCGACGCCACTCAGTCAGGGGATATTACGGAGACCGGGGCCGTCTGGCACCACGACTTCCGCCGCAGCATCTCGACCGTGGCCATCCGTGACGGCCTGCTCTACGCCGCCAATTTCAGCGGCTTCTTTCACGCTCTGGACCTGAAGACCGGCAAATTGCTTTGGGAACACGACATGTTGGCGGCTGTCTGGGGCTCACCCTTCGTGGTCGACGGCAAGGTCATGCTGGGAGACGAGGACGGTGACCTCACCATTCTGGAGGCGGGTCGCCAGAAGAGACTCATCGACGAAACCAACTTCGGCAACACCGTCTACAGCACGCCCGTGGTTGCCAACGGCACTCTCTACATCATGACCCGATCTCATGTCTACGCAATCGAGAAGCAGTGAAAGCCCTCCAATGGGCTTTCGCCCCGTCTTACCCCCGCGGCTACCTGCTGCCGCAGCATTCGCGGCTGTCAAGGAGTCTGGCTCACGCGGCGTTTTTGCAGATGAGCAACGAGCGTGCGCTTGAGTTTGGTTTACCGGCGTTTGCTGCCGCCGCGTTCGTGGCTCTACTCCGCTACGTGACGTTTTCCGATGGCTCCCCCGGGCTCTGGCCCGGGGCATTATTCCCGATAGAAAAGCAGGTTTCCCCTTGCAGCTTTGTGGGTTAGGTGGGAGCTGCGAAGCTGCGGTTGACGTGGGTTACCCGGCGAGACGTTTCCTACAAGCCATCCTTATAGAGCTGCGTAGCAGCGGCTCAGGGTAGCCCCGGGTGTCAACCCGGGGTCGTCTGAATTCCGCGCCAACCTAGCCGCGAATGCGGCGCATAGAAAGCACCCGTTCGGGAAGGCTTTGCCTCTCCAAAGAAACGCCGCCCCACGTCACAATCACCCGCCGCCGCATTCGCGGCTAAATGGAACCCCCGGGCTGGCGCCCGGGGGTTTTTCGTTTCAGGATTCCTTCCGCTCAATTGGCTTTCCACTTGATGTTGCAGCCGATGCTGGGCATCTGGGTTGTTGAGACCGGGGTCCCCGATAGCACGGCATCCATGGCTTCCCTCAGATCCCTGCCCGTGACCGGTTCATCGTTCTCGGGCCGACTCCCATCCAACTGACCCCGATAAACCAGCTCCCGTTGGCCGTCAAAGAGATAGAAGTCGGGCGTGCAGGCCGCCTGGTAGGCCCGGGCTACCTCCTGACTTTCGTCATAACAGTAGGGGAAGGTAAAGCCGAGTTCCTCCGCCATGGCCTTGAGGTTGGCAGGTGCATCATCAGGGTAGGTCTCGGCGTCATTGGAACTGATGGCCACAATGCCCACGTTCCTGGTGCTATAGTCGCTGCCCAGACGGGCCAACTCCTCCTGGATATGCACCACGAAGGGACAGTGCCGGCAGATGAACATCACCAGAAGCGCCTCCTTGTTCGCAAAACTGCCGAGCGTGACCGTGTCTCCCGACACGACATCCGGCAGCTGAAAATCGGGCGCTGGCGATCCCAGTGCGATCATGATTGAAGGTGTCAAGACCATAATATCGGCTCCTTTGATTTTGTGTCCGGCGAACGTCCTTCCATTTGGACTGCAATCAAGAATAGCGCGCCGGGTGCCTGCGAAACAAGATCCCATCGGGGGATTCCTCCGTCCCGGATTGCCGGTCCTTCATCCCGGCGCCATCCCCCATCCGTGGCTTGATCACAATGCAACACGTTAATAGGACACAACTTGACCGTCATGGACGTCGGTGCTAGTGTTCTGTCTCAGGAATCGGGTTGCCAAATTGCGGAGCGCGACGGCCTCGGATTCAAGAAGCGACGACCAGGCGATGCCCGTTCAGTGTGAGGAGGAGCAATACTGAGGGCGGCGCCGGTCCAGCTCAACTTCCATCGGAGACGTTAATTATAGTTGGGAGACAGGAAACCGGTGCCCGAGCTACCCGATATTGTTGTTTACCTCGAATCTCTCCAGGCCAGAATACTTCACCAACGCTTGGAGCGGATTCGTATCGCCAGTCCGTTTCTGCTCCGAACCGTCTCGCCGCGGCCGGAAGAAGTGGAGAATCACCGGGTCGTGGGGTTGTGCCGAATGGGGAAAAGGGTGGTCATCGAGCTGGAGGGAGCCGTCTTTCTGGTCTTTCACCTGATGATTGCCGGGCGCTTCCACTGGAAAGAGAAGCCTATGCGAACCTGGCGAAGAAGTGACCTGGCGGCGTTGGACTTTTCCACCGGTTCGCTTCTCCTGACCGAACCGGGTTCCAAGAAACGGGCCTCTCTCCACCTCGTGAAAGGGAAGGACGCCTTGGCCAAACATGACCCGGGCGGCATCGAGCCGTTGAACGTCGATTTCGACACCTTTCGGCGACGCTTGACCCTTGAGAATCACACCCTGAAACGCTCCCTGACCGACCCTCGCATCCTGAGCGGCATCGGAAACGCCTATTCCGACGAAATTCTCCATCGAGCTCAACTCTCACCCCTGGCCCTCAGTCAAAAACTGACAGAAGGGGAAGTCCGGCGTCTTTACCTGGCTGTGCGGGAGACCCTGGAATACTGGCTGAACAAGCTGCGGGACGAACTCCAGGGAGGCTTTCCCAAACGGGTCTCTGCCTTTCGGGAAGGCATGGCCGTACACGGCCGATTTCGCAAACCCTGTCCCCGGTGCGGGGCCCCGGTACAGCGGATCGTCTATGTCGGAAACGAAGCCAATTATTGCAGCCCCTGTCAGACCCGAGGAAAGCTGTTGGCCGATCGGGCGCTCTCCCGGCTCTTGAAACGGGACTGGCCACGGACTCTGGAAGAGCAAGAGTCCCGACGGGCATCCCTGACGGCAGAGCCGGCAGGCCCGGCCGGCTAACGAGGTCTCATGAAAGTCATCAGTCTGAGGACAAAGGGCAGTTCCAGTGATCCCCTGGGATCGAGGTCGGACCAGGTGAGCCCCGGCCGGATACCGGGTCTGATCCTGCTCCTGGTCGTGTTGACAGGCGTGCTCACCTTTTTTTGCTCGACCTACAGGATTTTCAGCCTGCCCGAGTATCGGGTGGGAGACATTGCCACCTCCGATATCCTGGTCCCGGCGGATGTTCCGATGCAGGACGAAGAAGCCACCAGAATCCGACAGGAGGAAGCCCGAAACGCTGCTCTTCCCGTATATCGCCATTCCGTCAACCAGGCCCAGGCCCGAATCGAACGGATTTGCCGACTGTTTTCCACACTGAGAAGCCAACTGAAACCCCTCAACCCGAACGGTTCACCGGGGGCGGGCTGGAGCTTCGACAAGCTGCCGCCGGAAATCCAGGCAAGCCTCGGAGAACAGTTGAGGCGACTGATGCCGGAGTCCAATCCGGAATCCGCCGCCAGGTTCCTGTCCGGCACTGGATTCAGCCAACCCCTGCAACAGGCTCTGGAGCAAGCGCTTCGCAAGGCCAACAGTTCCTTGGTGATTGAAAGCGCGAGGGATCTGATTCGGGAACAGGGGAGCATCCACGTCCTTTCCGGCACCGGTTCGGGAGAAAGAACGACGATACCGGTGGACCAGGTCAAGACCTTGGACAGCATCCGTCAGGAAGTTGACACCTGGCTGCCGGCGCTGCTGCGATACCACGAACTCCCGCTGCAACCGACGAGCAGGCTGGTCGGTGACCTGCTGCAACCCAATCTTTCCTATGACGTTGAGGCCACCCAGGCCACCCAACGCGAAGCGGTGGCCAATGTTGACCCGGTCTTCGTCATTCTCAAGAAGGGCAAGGTGGTCGTTCGCCAGGGAGACGAGATTGGTTCGGGGCAACTACGACAGATCGAAGCCATTGGCAACCTTCCCCGGGAGTCCTCGTCGCCGGCGCAAGTCGTCAGCCTGGCGCTGCTTATCGGTTCGCTTCTGGCCGTGTTCGGGTACCTGCTGAGGAACCTGTGGCCGACGCAGTGGAATTTCATGAGACTGGCAGTGCTGGCCGGCACCGTTCTGGTCACTCAGACCATCGTTCTCAAGGTGTTTGGATTTGTAGGCGAGGCTCTCAGCGAGTCCCTCAGCCTTAGCTTTGCGGGATTCCCCGACAACGACGAGGCCTATTTCTTTTTTGCTCTGCCTTTTGCACTGGGGGCGATGCTGGTCACCATCCTGGTGGATGACCGTGCCGGTCTGATCTTTTCCCTGCTGTCAAGCATTCTGGCCGTACTAACCCTGGGTAGCGACATCTATGGTTTCTTCTATGTGCTGATGTCCAACCTGATCGGCATTCTCACCATACGCAGCGCCGTGCAAAGAGTGGGTTTCGTGGGCGCCGGGTTCAAGCTCGGATCGGCCGCCATCGGCCTCTTCGTGGTTCTGCAGTACGCCAAGCTGGCTCCGTTCGACTTGGGCACCGGCTTTCTGGGGGCTACGTTGGCCCTGTTGTCCGGACCGATCAACACCGGGCTGCTGGTCTTCCTGTTGCCTCTGTTCGAGAGATTCTTCATGGTCACTACCATCATGAGGCTGCAGGAACTCGGGAACGTCAACCTGCCGCTGATTCGTGAGCTGATCCTGAAGGCCCCCGGAACCTACAACCACAGCGTCGCGGTCGGAACGCTCTCCGAAGGAGCCGCCGAGGCCATCGGACTAAACCCGGTATTTGCCCGCGTCGCCTGTTTTTATCACGACATCGGAAAAACGATTCATCCCGAATATTACGTGGAGAACCAGCGGGGCGAGAACATCCATGACCGCATCAGCCCCGAGGAAAGCGCAAAGCTGGTTGTGCGGCACGTGACCATGGGCATCCGAATGGCTCGAGCCGCCAAACTGCCTTCCTCGATGATCGACATCATTCCCCAGCACCACGGCACCAAGCTCTTGACCTATTTCCACGAGAAGGCCAAGGCAAACGCGGCTGGACGCGACGAAGTCCAGGAGGCTCGCTTCCGCTATCCGGGTCCCAAGCCGCAAACGAAGATGGCGGCCATCATCATGCTGGCCGACGCCGTGGAGGCGGCTGCCAGAACACTGGATGACCACTCCCAGGAAAAGTTGCTGGAGTTGATTCAAAAGATCGTGGCCAGTACAACCGAGGATGGACAGCTATCGGAGTGTGACATCACCCTGGCTGAAATCGACCGCATTGCCTTCAGCTTCCTCGAGACCCTTTCCAGCGTCTACCACGCCCGCATCACCTATCCCGGATTCGAGTTCGAACGCACCCAGGAATCCGCACCCTAGTGTCCTGTCTCAGACCGACGAGCAGACAAAGAGAGATAGCCACGAAGGGGCACGAAGGACGACGAAGGAACACGAAGAAAAACGACAGAGTGGGCTTGTCATCGTTTACCCTCAGCCAAGCGTATTGGCTATCCATGTGTTACTTCAATTTCTTGTTTAACGTGGGAGCCTTTTGCACAATTCGGCAGCGGGATGCTTACCGGGAATGGCCACAAAAGGCACAAAAAACACATAGAGAGCAGAACGATCTCAGAAAATTCGTTTTGTGCTTTTTGTGGTTAACAAGCATGGCTCACCAGGTCGCACCCGATATCGAAAAAGGTAGAACATCCCGTTTGCCGGCACAATGACCTGACCCGCTGCCAATTTTGCGAAGGGCTCAGAATAACAGTATGAGCAGGATCACCAGCCACATTCCAACCGTGGTGGCGTTGCCAGCCGGCGAGTATCTCATGGGCTGCGAGCAGGGGCGTGCGGACGAGCGACCGGTTCATCGCGTCAAGGTCGATGCCCTTGCCATGGGCATTACGACAGTGACCAACGAGCAATACCGGTTCTTTGTGAATCGAATCGGGGGACTGATGCCCGAATCGTTCCTCGAGTCCCGGTTCAGCCATCCGCGACAGCCCGTGGTGTCGGTCAGTTGGCTGGAGGCGACCGACTATTGCAGTTGGCTGAGCGAGTGGACCGGCCAAACCTGGCGCCTGCCCACCGAGGCCGAGTGGGAATGGGCCATTCGCCAGAATCGGGAAGGATGCTTGTATGCCTGGGGCGATGAAGATCCTTCCGAATTCGAGTTGTACCGCACTGGTTGGCGGGACCGGCGCCCGCAACCGGTGGCAATGCGGCCGCCCAACCGATTCGGCCTCTATGACCTGGGCGACAATGTCCACGAGTGGTGCCTGGACTGGTATGCGCGCGACTTCTACCAGCGGTCACCCGGCGACAATCCCGTCAATCGGGACGAGACCCATCGCCGGGCATCTCGGGGCGGAGCCTGGCGCCACCAGATCAAGGTGAGCCGCTGCGCCGCCCGCAGTAGTCTGGATCCCTCCTACAAGTACACCGATTATGGATTTCGAGTGGTAAGGGTCCTCGGCTGACCCGAGTTTACCTGGGCCTCCTCAGGATGAGTGCCGCCTCCGGCGAGGAGCAGGACACTACTCCCCACCCGATCGGTCGCGGCTGAGGAGCAGTTCGGCCCGGGGCAGGGATGCCAGGGCTTGAACGACCTGTGGATCGCCTTCCAGTTCCACTTTCATGCTCTGCTTGGTCTGCAGGGAAAGGAGCAACAGCCGGCTGCGAAGGGTGCGCTGGATGAAAGGAAGGTGGTCGTCAAACTCCCGCTCGGAATGAATCATTTCCCGTGCAGCCAGATAGTCACGCAATTCCCCCAGCACCAAGGGGCTGACAATTGCCGTGGCGGCAAGCACCGGATACCTGGCCTTGAATTCCCGGGCAAAAGCAAAAAGGAGATGTCGAGACAGCAGGCGATGCTGAAAGGATGTCAAGGAGACCGAGTCAGTCAAGACGTCCGGAAGGATACCGCCCCCGCCAGGTTCGAAAGGAATGCCCTCAGCCCCCTGGCTGGCGCGCGGACGGCGCCTCCCCAACCCTTCGACCAATTTCAGATACTCCAGGAGAGAGCGATTCTTGTAGTTGCGCTGAATCATGCGTCCGTTGGGCGTGAACCACTTGGCGGTCGTCAGGGAAAGTCCATTGCCACCGCTCAGTGGGAAAACCGTCTGCACCAGTCCCTTGCCGAAACTGTTTTCTCCGACGATGATTCCCCGCCGGGCATCCTGAATGGCTCCCGCCAGAATTTCGGCCGCACTGGCCGTCTGCTCATTGATCAAGACGACCATCGGATAGGGTTCCCGATCGTATCCGCGAGTGGCCAGATACTTGACATTGGCGTTGGGAAGCCTCCCCTTGGTGATCAAAATGACCTGGTTTACATCCAGGAAGCGATCGGCTACCCCGATGGCGCTTTGCAGGTTTCCTCCCGGATTGTCCCGCAAGTCCAGGACAAGACCCTGTAAATCGGCTTGGAACGGCTTTAGCGCCTGGTCAACCTCATCTTCGGTGGTTGCCGTGAAAGCCACCAGTTGCAGGTACACCACCCCGGGCAGGATGGCATAACAGAGAGGCAGGCTGGGTTCGGGTATTTCCTTTCGAAGAACCTGGAGGCCCAAGGAGCGATCGACACCTATCCTCTCGATCAGGACCTCGACCGGCGTGTCCCGCGGGCCACGCAACAGGCTCACCACCTCCGCTCCGGCACGTTCTTTGGTGGAGATTCCGTCAACCGAAAGGATGACATCCCCAGGGCGGATTCCGGATTCCTCGGCCGGCGACCCTGGATTCGTCGAGAGCACCATCATCTTCCCGTCCGCCGGCGCCACGCGTACACCGATTCCGGAGTAGTTGCCTCCCTGGTAGGAGCGCAGTTCGCCGAAGGTCTTGGGGTCGTAAAAACTGGAATGCGGATCCAGGCGGCCCAGCATGCGCTGAATCGACCGGGCGATGGCTCGATTCACATCTATCGGCTCCGCATACCCGTTTTCCACAAGGCTCAACACCGCCCCATAGGCTTCCAGCTGGCGATAGAACGATTTCGGAAAAGAGAGCTTGGCTTCCTGGGTCTCGGGAGAAGACTCACCACTCGAGAGAAAGACCGACGAATCTGCGAACAGCAGGGCGCAGACAAGTAGCGCCGCCGTTGCCGCTTTGACTGATGCCTGTCGAGTCACTTTGGGAACCGACCGATCCGTGCCAGGGAGTTACCTGGTCGATTGTAACCCGCAATGCCACCTCGAGCGCCGGATACCTGAACAAAGGCGCTTTGTCCACGGCAGCTTGATAGGCCGAATTCCGGGGATTGCGAGCCTCAAGACGTTGCGGTGAACTGCACTGCGCGGTAGTTCCAGATGGCCCGGTAAGCGGTTCGCAACTCTGTTATAATCTGCACCAAGCGGGGTTTTCGGGCAGGCGAGTTGCTGAAGTTCCAGATGAATTCGAAATGGTGTTTACGGGGATTCGCATGACCAGGCAGGGACTCGGGATAGTCTTGCTGGCAATTCTGGCGGCCGCCGGTCCTTCGGCCGAGGCGGTGGTGCTCACTCTGGAGGTTGATGACGTCATTCATCCCGTGATTGCGGAGTACATCGATCGTGGGCTGGAGCAAGCTGAAGAGGAAGGTGCTACGGCCGTGATCATCCAGATGAATACTCCAGGAGGCTTCGACTCCTCCATGCGGGAAATCATCGAGAAGATATTGCGGTCGGAGACTCCCGTGCTCGTTTTTGTCGGTCCCAGCGGCGCCAGAGCTGCATCCGCCGGATTCTTTATCCTCTTGTCGGGAGACCTGGCCGTCATGGCCCCGGGCACCAACACCGGAGCCGCTCATCCCGTGCCCCTGGGCGGGGGCAAGTTGGATGAAGTCATGCAGAAGAAGGTGGAAAACGATGCTGCCGCCTATATCCGCAGTTTCGTGGCCCAACGCGGCCGTAACGTCGAATTGGCGGAGAAAGGGGTAGTGGAGAGCCTGTCCTTCACCGAAGAGGAAGCGCGGCAGGGCAATCTCATCGACGGCATTGCCCACGACCTGAACGAGATTCTCACAAAATTCGACGGAAGGGAGATTCAGCGTTTCGACGGCCAAAAACAGGTTCTGCAGTTGAAGAACGAACGGCTGAAGGCGTTTGAAATGACGGCTCGCCAGAAGGTCCTCTCAAAGGTGCTGAACCCCAATATTGCACTGATTCTGGGCCTGATCGGCCTGCTCGGGCTCTACATCGAATTCAGCAATCCCGGTCTGATCTTTCCCGGTGTGGTCGGCGGGGTCTGTATCTTCCTGGCGCTGGTGGCATTCAATATCCTGCCCATCAACCTCCTGGGAGTGGTGCTGATCCTGGCAGCCATCGTTCTCTTCGTTCTGGAGGCAAAAGTGACCAGCTACGGACTGCTGGCTTCTCTTGGAATCGCCGTCATGATCCTCGGTTCCTTGATCCTCATCAACTCGCCACTCCCCGAGTTGCGGGTACAATTGATCACGGCCGTGGGAATTACCCTCCCCTTTGCCGCCATCACCATCTTTCTCATGCGGCTGGTCATTCTGGCCCACCGCAACAAGTCGGTGACCGGCAAAGAGGGCATGGTCGGAGAGATCGGAACGGCGTTGACCGACATCGGCTCCCAGGGCAAAGTGCAGGTCCACGGCGAGATCTGGCAGGCCAGCAGCCCTCAGCCGATCGAATCCGGCAACCGGGTCCGAGTGGTAGCGGTGGAGGGACTCAACATCCAGGTGACCCGGGCAGACGGTTCCGGGGCTCCCTCGAGCTGAAAAGGAGAGACTCATGTTCGAATTCGATTTGATTTCAGCCCCGGGTCTCTTTGGGCTGCTGCTGGTAGTCATCGTCCTTTTCAACTCCCTGCACGTCCTGCGGGAATACGAGCGCGGAGTCATCTTTCGCTTGGGGCGCCTGTTGCCGCAGCCCAAGGGACCCGGCCTCATCATCGTATGGTGGCCCATAGACCGAATCGTCAAACTGGAGTTGCGAGTGGTGACTCTGGATGTGCCGCCGCAGGACATCATCACCAGCGACAACGTGTCGGTCCAGGTCAACGCCGTCGTCTACTTTCGCGTGATGGACCCCTTGAAGGCAGTGGTGGAGGTCGAGAACTACCTCTATGCCACCTCCCAGCTTGCCCAGACCACTCTGCGTTCGGTTCTCGGCGAAGTGTCCCTGGACGATCTGCTCAGCCGGCGCGAGACCCTGAACGTCCGGTTGCAAAGCATCCTGGACCAGCACACCGATCCCTGGGGCATCAAGGTCGGAACGGTCGAGGTGAAGCAAGTGGACCTTCCCCAGGAAATGCAGCGGGCCATGGCCAAGCAGGCCGAAGCGGAACGAGAACGGCGAGCCAAGATCATCCACGCCGATGGAGAGTTCCAGGCCTCGGAAAAGCTGGCTCAAGCCGCCGAGGTGGTGGCCAAGGAGCCGGTGGCCCTGCAGTTGAGGTATCTGCAAACACTGACCGACATCGGAGTCGAAAGAAACACCACCCTGGTTTTTCCGCTGGCGATCGACATCCTGGAGCCCTTTCTGAAAAAGAGCAAGTAGCGCCTTTTGCAAATTTCGGCAGCGAAACGTTTGTCGGAAATGGCCACAAAAGGCACAACCTCAGGTTTGCCGCCAAGATGACCTGCCCGCTACGAATATTGCAAAGCATTCAGTAGTTGGTCTTATTCCAGGCAGTAAATGGGTGAGCGGTCAATTTCCCGGCAGGAGCCGACCAGCAGCGGTAAGGAGGCGATTTCATGGAGAGGAGCCCTGAGAACAAGGAGCTGCGGCTCGACAACCGGCATTTGCTGCTCTTTTTCCTAGGGGCCGTCCTGATCTGTGCCAGTTTTTTTGCCCTGGGTTTCTGGATGGGACGCGGACAGGCCGGGGAAGCAACGCTGTCTTTCGGAGAGGGAGCCCAGTCCAGACTGACGGCTTCGAGTGCTGTGAGCCCACCCAGGGGCACAGAGGGAACCCGGGCATCTTCTCAGGGAGGGACCGACGGGGCGGGATCCACCATGCAGGACCCGGCAGGCCCACCGGACTTGCGAAAGGAACTGGACTTCTACAGCGCCGTAAAGGATCAACGCGTGGATGAGAACTTCAGTCCGCGCGCTTCCGGAAAGGAGAAGCCAAAACAGGCTCGCCAGCCGTCCAGGGCTCGCGGAGCTTCTTCCGGTTCCGCTGCCAACGCCGGGGGGTTGCTCCATTTGCAAGTAGCCGCTCTTCGGAAACGCGCCGATGCCAATCGCCTGGCCGACGAGCTGCGGGGCAAGGGATACCCTGTGGTGGTGTTATCTCCGTCAAAGGCCGAAAACCCGCAGTGGATCCGGGTCAAGGTTGGACCCTATCGCAGCACCCGGGAAATATCCCAAGTCAAAGCCCGGCTGGCCCGGGACGGTTATGATTCCATTCTGCGGCGCCAGTGAAACGAATCCCGCATGCCCTTCTTTCTGAAGACCATTCGTGTTCTCCTTGCCTAGCCCGCATTTCTCACCACGGGGCGTGATGATGGCGCAGTCATTTCCCCCTCAGCGCGTGCTCGGGAGCGAAGAGCGTAGCGGTTACTACGGTCGAGCGAGCATGGATGCGCTGAGGGGAAAAGGACAAGCCAGGGCACGCCCAGCGCCGTGTGTAACCGCAAGACGTACCAATCAGACCCATGAGGTGCTGAAAATAGATGGACTTTCCTCTATGAATCGAGCGGCCTGGTGAGAAATGCGGGCTAGCCCCTTCAGGGCCTACCGAGCGGCCGGCCTGGCCATTCTCAGTGGCGTCCTGCAGATCCTTCTCTTCCCCAAGTTTTCCCTGTCCTGGGTGAGCTGGGTCGCCCTGGTTCCCTTGTTGATCGCCCTCTTCCGAGAAACTTCCTGGAAGCGGGCGCTGTTGCTGGGGTGGATCTTCGGTGTCGTTTTCTTTTCCGGATGCTGCTACTGGATCCTGGACGTACTGCAAGGCTACGGCGACATGCATTGGTCGGGAGCCCTTTTGCTGTTTGGTCTCCTGATCGTCTACCTGTCTCTGTTCCCCGGTCTGTTCGCCTGCGCATTTTCCGAGACTTCGCTGAAATTTCCCGGAGTCTGCTTCCTGCTGGCCCCGTGCCTATGGGTTGCCACGGAATACCTTCGGGGATACCTTTTGACCGGATTTCCCTGGTGCCTGACGGGCTACGGGCTGATAGACAACACCTCCCTGTCCCAGATCGCCACCTTCACCGGGGTCTACGGACTCTCCTTCCTGGTGGTTTTGATCAACGCTTCCATCGCCGGCCTTTTCTTCCGGTCCAAGCCGGCCCTCCTGAGCCTGCCGGTGACCCTGGCGTTCCTGGGGGTTCTGATGTGGGTGGGAACAAAGCCACTCGACACCAACCACGCCGGGGAGGCTCACGCCCGCCTGGTGCAGACCCATATTCCTCTGGATCACCCCTGGGACCCACAATCGCAAAGCCGGCTGCTGGAAGAGTTGATCGAGCTGTCTCTGTCGCCCCCGATCCAGGATTCGGCAAACACCCCTGCAGCCGACCCACCGCTGTCCGCACCGCATCGGGCAAGCCTCCTCGTTTGGCCGGAGACTCCGGCGCCGTTCTATTTTCATGAGGATCCATCGTTCCGAAGAAATATGAACCGGCTGGCAGAATCTTCCGGCTCCTCGCTGCTGTTCGGATTCGTAGACTGGCCTTCGGGAGATGATGGTTCCCACACGGGCCCTTACAACAGCGTCGGGACGATGTCTCCTGACGGGGATTTGATTGCCCAGTACGACAAAATACACCTGGTTCCGTTTGGGGAATACGTTCCCTGGTCCTGGCTGTTCTTCTTTGTGGAAAAGATATCCACCGGGGTAGGGGACTATCAGCCCGGCAGCCGGGTGGTCGTCTCGCGTTTGGAATCCGGAGAAAAGGTGGGGGTCTTCATTTGTTATGAGGCGATCGTGCCCAACCTGGTACGCCGCTTTGTGGCGGAAGGAGCCGAGGTTCTGGTCAACATCACCAACGACGCCTGGTTCGGCAACTCGGCCGCTCCCCACCAGCACCTGCTAATGGCTCGTATGCGGGCCGTCGAGAACCGGCGGTACCTGCTGAGAGCCGCAAACAGCGGGATCAGCGCCGTCATCGACCCAAAGGGGAGAGTCCTCTCCAGCACCGGCCTCCATCGCCGTACGGTGCTGGATGGTGGCTTCCGCTTCCGACAGACACCCACCTTCTATTCCCGGAATGGAGACCTCTTTGCCTGGCTCTGTCTGGCGCTGAGCCTGATCCCGAGCGTTACAGCAAGCAGATGGTACCGTTCGAATGATCACTGACCTGTAGTCCTTTCTGTTTTTAAGTGCTGCGGTTATGATGAGGCGCTGCCGGTCCGACTCGCATTTCATGCCGAGAGGTAGTGACACTACAAGACTTCCGATCGGCATTGGCTTGATCACCGCCGATCACGGCCGGGCGGAATGACGGACCCGAAGGAGGAAATCCCATGCCAGGAGAGGTGAGGTTCGATATCACCAAGGATGATCTGTCCGGGTTGCAGGGCAGCGGCCCGGTCTTTGTGACCTTTGGAGAGGTTCTGGTGCGGGAGACGCCGGGCGACCTGGAGCGCCCCGAACGGACCCGTTTGGTCCATCTGTCCCTGGCGGGAAGTGAATTTACACTGGCCACCGCCGTCAGCCGGTTCGGCGTTCCCTCCGCCTACATCACCCGCGTTCCGGCAAACCCCTACGGCTTTGCAGTGCGAAATGCCGCTCGGGAGCAGGGCATCGACACCGGCAACATGGTCTGGGCTCCCAAGACCGAACCCATTGGCCGCCTGATCTATGAAATCGGTCGCACGCCGCGTCGAAACATCGGAATCTACCAGCGCATGTACTCGGCGGCATCCAGACTGGGGGCCGGAATGGTGAATTGGCACGAGGCTCTGAAAGACGCCCGGCTGTTCCATACCTCCGGAATCACCTTCGGCTTGGCCGGCCATAGCCAATATGAACGCAACTACAACCTGGAAGCACTCCAGGAAGCACTTGAGAACAAGCCTCCCAACTGCTTGGTTGGAATGGACTTCAACTATCGCGGGACCTTGTGGTCACCCGCAGAGGCCTGCGAGGTTCTGACACCCATCGCCACAGACCACGTGGACGTGCTCATCACCACCATTGAGGACATGGCCAGGCTCTACGGGATGAGCTTGGGAAGCTGTTCCGCCAAACAGATCGTCGACGGCGACCTGGGGCCCATCGACGATGACGATCTTCGCGCCTTTGCCGGCCAGGTAAGGGACCGATTTCAAGCCCGGATGGTGGCCATCACCATCCGCTATCCGGACAACTTCGAGCAACACCGCTGGGAGTCGGCAGCCATCGATTCTCAGGGGCGTTTCTTTCGTTCGCCTGCCGAAAGACCCATTACCCTGTGGGATCGCCTGGGTGGCGGGGACACCTGGAACGCCGGATTCTACTACGGCCTGCTCACCTCGGGATTCAACCGGGAAGGAATGGAGAAAGGGGTCCTGACCGGAGATGCCGCCACCCGCCTGAAACAGACCCTGATGTTCGATCTTCCCATTGTCGACAAGGCGGAAGTTCAGGCGCTGCTGAGATCGGACGTGCTGGGCGGCGGGAAACGTACGTCCCGCTAATGGATGCCAGACTGCTTTGGGAATACTGGAACACGGGACACTCAAGTTACTGAAATGAAGTGGTTTTTATCACTTACCGGCGGCCCGTCAAGAAAGCATGCCGGAGGGCGTTCACCATGACCAAGGACCAAAAGCTGGACCTGATGAGGCAGACGGGATTGATTGCCATTATGCGGGCGGACAGTTCCGATCAGTTGATTGCCGCTGCTGACGCCATAAGGGCAGGCGGCGTGCGGGCCATCGAGGTCACCATGACCACTCCGGGTGCCATTGAGACCATTCGTACGGCCAGCCGGCGATACCGCGGGGAAACCCTTTTTGGAGCAGGCACGGTACTCGACCCCGAAACGGCTCGTGCCGCCATTCTGGCCGGGGCCGACTTCGTGGTGGCGCCGACCCTCAACCCGGAAATGGTGGCGCTCTGCCTCAGGTACGGCGTACCGGTGTTTCCGGGCTGCTACACCCCCACCGAAATGCTGACCGCCTGGGAAGCGGGCGCCTCCATGATCAAGCTGTTCCCGGCGGACGTTGGCGGACCCGCTTACATCAAGGCCATTCGGGCGCCACTGCCCCAACTGGAGATCGTTCCGGTCGGAGGAGTGAACCTGGATACGGCAGCCGACTTCATCAGAAACGGAGCTGCTGTGCTGGGGGTCGGAAGCAGCCTGATCAACCAGAAGCTGCTCGACTCGGGCAACATGGAGGACCTGCGCCGCCGCGCGGCGGCTTTTGTGGCTGAGGTCGCAAAAGGCCGAACCTCCTGAACCCGGCCAGCGGGGCGACCTGAAACAGAGAAAAAGAGTTATCCACCAAGACACACGAAGATTCACGAAGGGCCACTAAGGGTTTGAGGTTGACCGCGACGGAATGCAAGGGTCACGAATGGATGGTCGATTTCAGATTACTTCACTCTCGAATGATCCGCCTGTCGTCGGCGGCGGCACACATTTAAAACAAACGATTGGGGAGGCTCACTATGAGCCATGGGGAAGGGAACAACCGCATTCTCGATTCCAACGATCCGGCTCTGTATGAGATCCGCACCAAGGCGCGGGGCCCGGAGGGCCGTGTTCCGATCAACGAGGACTTGCTCCGCCACGCTCCCAGCGGCAACCTCTTCGCCTTCAGTCAAAATGCGGGCATGGGCTGGAATCCCTCCGAACTGGGTCGAAGGGAGTTTCTCATCCTGAGCACCCAGGGGGGCATTCGGGCCCCGGACGGACGGCCTCTGGCTCTGGGCTACCACGTGGGACATTGGGAGGTAGGACTGTTAATGCAGGCGGCCGCGGAAGAGATCCGCGCCTCCGGCTGCATTCCCTATGCCGCCTACTGTACCGACCCCTGCGATGGTCGCACTCAGGGCACGCCGGGAATGATGGACAGCCTCCCTTACCGCAACGACGCCGCCCAGATTTTTCGCCGTCAGATCCGATCGCTGCCCACCCGCAGCGGCGTAATGGGAGTGGCCACCTGCGACAAGGGACTGCCTGCCATGATGATGGCTTTGGCCTCAACCCGAGATCTGCCCTGCGTCCTGGTCCCCGGGGGGGTGACTCTACCTCCTGCCGAGGGAGAGGATGCCGGCACCGTCCAATCCATTGGATCGCGCTTTGCCCACGGAGAAGCCACTCTGGAGGATGCCGCCGAAGCTCTGTGCCGGGCCTGCGCCTCTCCGGGGGGCGGCTGCCAGTTTCTGGGAACGGCGGCCACGGCGCAGGTCGTCGGAGAAGCCCTGGGTCTGGCCCTGCCGCACTCGGCTTTGGCTCCATCGGGCCAGGAGATATGGCTCGACATGGCTCGCCGGTCGGCACGGGCGCTAATGTTGCTGGAGAGAGAAAACCTCAGCACGGGCCGGCTGTTGACCGAGAAGTCCATTCACAATGCGATGGCTGTGCATGCCGCCTTTGGCGGGTCCACCAACCTGCTCCTGCACCTCCCGGCTATCGCCCATGGAGCCGGACTACGGCGTCCAACGGCGGCTGACTGGGCCGCAATGAACCGCCGGGTGCCGCGCATCGTGGATGTACTGCCCAACGGCCCCCGGCACCATCCGACGGTTCGCGTCTTCCTTGCCGGAGGCGTCCCCGAGGTCATGCTGCACCTGCGGGATCTCGAACTCCTGCATCTGGATGCCCAGACCGTCAGCGGGCTGTCCCTGGGGGAGGTCCTGGAATGGTGGGAGCGATCCGACCGGCGACGTGACTTGCGCCGCAGGCTTGGGGAACTGGACGGCGTCGACCCGGACGACGTGATCATGAGCCCCGCAGAGGCTCGACGACGGGGATTGACCAGCACCGTTACCCTTCCCGGGGGGAACCTGGCTCCGGAGGGCTCGGTGATCAAGAGCACGGCCATCGATCCGTCGGTGGTCGATCCGGACGGCGTCTACCGCAAGGTAGGTCCGGCCCGGGTATTTACCAGGGAGACCGACGCCATTGCCGCCATCAAGAGCCGGCAGCAAGACCGGGTCAAGCCTGGGGATATCGTGGTATTGATCTGTCGCGGCCCGGCCGGATCGGGGATGGAAGAAATTTACCAGATCACATCCGCTCTGAAACACCTCTCCTTCGGGAAACACATCGCTGTGGTGACCGACGCCCGCTTTTCAGGAGTCTCCACGGGAGCCTGTATCGGCCATGTCGGCCCGGAGGCGCTGGCCGGCGGGCCGATCGGCAAGGTCAGAGACGGCGACATCATACAAATCGTCATCGATCGAAATCGGTTGGAGGGAAGTGTCGACCTGGTGGGCTACGAGGGGAAAGTGCTTGGAGCCGTAGCCGGAAGCGAAATCCTGGCGTCGCGGGCAGCGCCAGACCACCTCACTCACGACAGCCGGCTTCCCGGTGACTCGCGTCTCTGGGCGGCCCTGCAGCAGGTGAGCGGGGGGACCTGGGGTGGCTGTGTCTTCGATGTGGAGACCATTGTCAGGACCCTGGAGGCCGGCGCCCGGGCACAGGAAAACCAAAGCTGATTGCGGCGCGGGAACATTTTGGTCAGCCGAGGCATTTGCGAAATGCGGCAGCGGGATCCTTGCCGGGAATGGCCACAAAAGGCACAAAACACAATTGGTGACTTTTGTGCTTTTTGTGGTTAGACAGCATTTTTCACCAGGTCGCACCCGATATCGAAAAAGGCAGAACATCACGTTCGCCGGCAAAATGACCTGCCCCGTTGCGAATTTTGCAAAAAGCTCCCCCTGACTATAGAATAGGCTCTCCGAGCGGTTCGGGAGTTAACGGCATCTCGGCTTGAACCATCGGTGGTTTCCTTCACCGACACCGCCAGGGAGAACCCTGAATGAAAGCTTCCAACCATCTTTGGAAAGAACGGCTTGCAGGCGAAATCGCCGAGCCCCTGAACCGGGAAATCGATATCTTCGAAACCGAGATCGACTTGCGGCGACAGGGGAAGGTGGATGAGCGGGTCTTCGCGGAGACCCGGCTGCGACGTGGCGTTTACGGACAGCGATACGACAACGGTCAACGGCACGACGGCAAAGTCGCCAGATCCCTGGAGTATCCCACCACCAATCCGACCAAGGGCCCCAACACCCTCTGGGATGCCCCGGGTATGCAGCGAATCAAAATTCCCTACGGTGGACTCGATCCCGCTCAACTCGAGGTGATGGCCGACCTGGCCGAGGAGTACTCCGACGGTATCTCCCACATCACCACCCGGCAGGACTTCCAGCTACACTTCGTTCACATGGAGGACACTCCGACTCTGATGCGACGATTGGCGGCGGTCGGAATCACCACTCGTGAGGCTTGCGGCAATTCGGTTCGCAACGTCACCGCCTGCCCCTATTCCGGGGTCTGCCCGGACGAGGCATTCGATGTAACTCCCTATGCCAAGGCTCTGTCCCGATTCCTGCTGGGCCACCCCGACTGCCAGAACTTCGGCAGAAAATTCAAACCGGCCTTCAGTGGATGTAGCCAGCACGCCTGCGGACTCACCACCATGCACGATCTGGGCGCCATCGCCGTGACTCGCAGGGAGAACGGCGTCGAAGCCCGCGGGTTTGAACTGTATGTCGGCGGCGGATTGGGGGCCGTTCCTTATCAGGCCAAACTCTTCGATGAGTTCCTGCTTCCGGAACAACTGCTACCGACCGCACAGGCCATTGCCCGCGTGTTCGGCCGACTCGGCGAGAAGAAGAATCGAGCCAGAGCCCGAATCAAGTTCCTGGTGCACGACCTGGGCATCGAGAAGTTCAAGGCCCTGGTTCTGGAAGAGCGCGACCGCCTTCCTCGGGATCCCCGATGGCAGCAATATGTCGATGAGGCGCTGGCGGCATCCGGGGAAGAATCGGCCATGGCGGGCGACGACCTGTCCGAGCCGGGGGCGGCGTCGCCCGAATTCCAGCAGTGGTTGAAGACCAACGTACGGCCACAAAGACAGACAGGCTTTGTGGTTGCCACCGTCAGCCTGCCCGTGGGGGATATCAGTTCCGATCAGCTTCGCTCTCTGGCGGACATCGCCCGCCGCTTCACTCCGGATGGGGTACGCACGACCGTGGAACAAAACATCGTCCTGCGCTGGGTGCGTCGAAGCGACCTTGCCCAACTCTACCAAGCCCTGGAATCGGCCCAATTGGCCCAGCCCGGGGCAAGCAACATCGTCGATGTGGTGGCCTGTCCGGGTACAGACACCTGCAAGCTGGGGATCTCTTCATCGAGGGGGCTGGCTGCCGAACTCCAACGCCGGTTGGCCGACAAGGGTGCGGAGATGGATCAAGCCATCCAGGATCTGCACATCAAGGTCAGCGGCTGCTTCAACAGTTGTGGCCAGCATCACATCGCCGACCTGGGGTTTTATGGAGTGAGTCGAAAGGTTGGTGGTTACGCCGTACCCCATTTTCAGGTGGTTCTGGGAGGCCAGTGGACCCAAAATGCTGCCTCCTACGGCCTGCCCATCGTTGCCATCCCCTCCAAGAATATCCCCGAGGTGGTTTCCCGCCTGGGAGAACGCTATGTCAGTGATCGCCTGCAGGGAGAGAACTTTCAGGAATTCGTCAAACGCACCGGGAAGCTGCAGGTCCGAAAGTTGTTGGAGGATCTGGCCAAGGTTCCCGGCTATGAAGCCGACCGCTCCTACTTCAGCGACTGGGGGGACCCCAGAGAATACAGCATCAGCGACATTGGAAAAGGCGAGTGCGCCGGCGAGGTAGTCACCGCGGTGGAGTTCGATTTGGTGGCGGCCGAGCGTCAGGTCTTCGAGGCACAGGTACTTGCCGAGGGGAGCAATTTCCAGAAGGCCGGCGAGACCGCCTACGGAGCCATGCTCCATGCTGCCAAGGGACTGATTAAATTAGAGTTTTTGGATGTTGCCGATGATCAGGATGTCATCATAGCCGAGTTCCGCACTCGATATTTCGACACCCGGAAAATCTTCGATCCCTTTGCCGGTCCCAAGTTCGCCAACTACCTCTTCGCCGCCCACCGAAGCTCGGGAAACGGCCACACGCGGGAATCTTCCAGGCGGCTGATCGAGGAGGCCCAGCTCTTTATCGAGGCCTGCCACGGCTGCTTCAACCGCATGGGACTTACTCCCAGCGCGGCTACTGCTTGATTCTTACCGAATGGAAATCCAACACCTCTACCTGAAGCTGCACCTCGAGCACTCAGGCATGGTTGACCTGGAGCCCTTGATCCCGATCTTTCATGACTGGGTGAGGGAGCAGAGTTGTGAGGAAACGCTGGTGGATGTGGCCGACTACCGCCATGTGCCCGCCGGCCCCGGCATTCTTCTGGTGGGCCATGAAGCCGATTTCAGCCTCGACTGGAGCGACAACCGTCTCGGCGTTCGCTACAACCGCAAGGCAAGGCTGAAGGGCGAAAACCATGACCGCTTTCGCCAGGCCTTGCGGGCAGTGCTGATGACCTGCAGGAGATTGGAGGAGGATGGACGCCTGGAGGGGAAGCTGGGCTTCGCGAGCCGGGCATTCGAGATTGGCGTCAACGATCGACTGCTGGCCCCCAATAACCAGGAGACCTACGCTTCGCTGAGCCCCGAGATCAGCTCCTTTTGCGATGGGCTGTTCGGCCGGAACAGCTACTCGGTCACCCACCAGGCCGATCCACGCCGGCGATTCTCAGTACTGGTGCAAACGCCTCGCCCCATGGACCGCTCCGACTTGCTGACGGCCCTGTCGCCGTAGCGCCGTCAATTCACCGAGTCCCGTTCCTCAACTCTCTGTCAGCCTCAGCGATCACCGCTTCCAATCCATCCAGAGAGTCGTTGTTCCTGCTCTTGTAGAGACTCTCCAACTGAGCCCTGGCGGACTCAACCACCTGAGCAGGGGCGTTTTCCCGCAACACGATCACCTTGGCCAGGGCAGTGATGGCCTTGTCCCTCCAGGAAGCAAACTGGGCCTCCTTTTCCTCTTTGGCCGCGGTATCGGGGTTTTCCTTCTGATCCCATTCAGCCAGCTCCTGGCTGACGGCCAGTGCCTGATAATAGTAGGCGATCCCCATCCTGTAGAAATCGACGCTGTCACCCCTGGCCAGAGCGGTCGCTTTCTCGTACTCCTCGATGGCACTCGGATAGTCCTTGCTATTGAAGTAAATCAAACCCAGGGCGGAATGAACGCGGGCAGGCAGGTCTGCCTTTTGCCGGACCCATTGAGCTGCCGTCATTGCTGACGGCTTGGGTCCGCTGACAATGGCTTCGACCCGGCGCTGGGCCCGTTGAGCGATTTCAAGCGCTCTGCCCAATTGCCGGGCCCGGCCCGTCTCGTCCTCGGGCAGGAACCTCGGAAGCACCATCGAGAGCGTGAGGAGGGTCGGCAAGTGGCTGGACTCCACCGTCAGCAGCCTCTCGGCCGCCTCGATGGTCTTGGGAGGATCGTTGAGCTGCTGGTAGCTGCGGATCATCCGCTGAAGGATGAAAATCTTGGGCGCCTTGCCGGCCTCGGGGAACTCTTGCAATGCCCTCTCTCCCGCTGAAACCACCTTCTCATGGTTGCCCAACGCGTCATTGGCCTGAATATCCAATTGATAGGCGCCGAGGAGGTAGTCGGACTCGGGAAAGTCGGCGATGAACTTTCCGGCCAGCATCGCCTTTCGGCGCATATCCTTCTCGTTGTAAAGCTGGGTGTAGGCGTCGAATTCGGCTCTGGTCTTGGGCCGGGGAGCATCCTTCTTCTGCTGGGCGAGCGCGGAAGCAGAGACAACCAATACCACTAGCAGCACAACCGGCATCAGTCTGGCAGGGTCCTTCAGGCAACCGATCCTGCTTGAGAGCTTTGCCACGTTTCCCCTCCTTTGAGACAGCCGTGATCCGTCCATGAGGCTCCGCGTCAGGGCGAAGTCGATAAGAACTGTCACGACGGTCCTTGAGGGCTCGATTCTACGGCATCAAGGTTTTAACCCAATTTTCATGCCTTTGCAAGGGTGGGATGTGCCCTGCTGGACAACCGCTGGATGGGTTCAGGCAAGCGGGACATGGGGTATACTGGCGAATGGTCCGTCTTCACTATCCTCCTTTCGGGAGGTATCTGCGGTGAACCCCTTTGTGACCCATCTGGAATGCAGCGCCTGCGAGAAAATCCTGCCGCCGCGACAACTGATCAACCTGTGTCCCTGCGGGAGCCCCTTGCTGGTCCGCTATGACCTTTCGGCAGTCCGAGCGAAGCTTTCCCGGAAGGTCCTCGGGAGTCGACCTCATACGATGTGGAGGTACCGGGAACTGTTGCCTCCGGGAAATTCGCACGCCAGAATCAGCCTGGGCGAGGGCGGCACTCCGCTGGTCGATGCCGAGAGACTGGCGTCCAGCCTTGGCTTGTCCCGACTTTGGATCAAGGACGAGGGCACCAATCCCACGGGTTCTTTCAAAGCCCGGGGGCTATCGGCAGCGGTAACCATGGCCAAGGCCCTGGGTGCCGAAAATCTGGCAATTCCGTCGGCCGGCAATGCGGGTGGAGCACTGGCGGCCTACGCCGCCCAGGCCGGGCTGCAAGCCCACGTTTTCATGCCCCGGGATGTCCCGCCCGCCAACCGCATCGAGTGCGAAACCCTGGGAGCCCACATCCACTTGGTGGATGGTCTCATCACCGATTGCGGCCGGTTGGTGGCCCGGGAATCCAAAGACAACGGCTGGTTCGACGTCGCCACCCTGAAGGAGCCCTACCGGATCGAAGGCAAGAAGACGCTGGGTCTGGAATTGGCCGAGCAGCTCCGGTGGCGCCTGCCCGACGTCATCATTTATCCCACCGGAGGAGGAACAGGCCTGGTGGGAATGTGGAAGGCCTTCAATGAAATGCGGCAACTGGGCTGGATCGATTCCAAGCAACCCAAAATGGTAAGCGTTCAGGCTGTCGGATGTGCGCCGGTCGTAAGGGCGTTCGAGCAAGGCCACTCGAGATGCGAACCCTGGTCCTCCGCCGCGACACTTGCGGCCGGATTGCGGGTGCCGCGAGCCATCGGCGATTTCCTGATCCTGGAAATCCTGCGTCAAAGCGGTGGTACGGCGGTGGCCGTAACCGATGAAGAAATGTTGGCCGATGCCAGAGCCATGGGGCGATCGGAAGGTCTGTTTGTCTGTCCCGAAGGCGGAGCCACCCTGGCCGCTCTGAAGAAGCTGATCCGATCCGGTTTTGTCCGCCCTTCCGACGAAGTCGTCCTCTTCAATACCGGATCGGGGTTAAAGTACCTGCATCTATTCGAGGCTTGACGGTTCCGGCCCCTTGCCGCCGCGATTGCCAGGCCAAGCCACATTGGGAAGGCTCTCCATGACCGACCGACTCTACTATTCGGACAGCTATCTGGCCGAGTTCGAAGCCCGCGTTCTTCAGGGAGAACAGGTAGGGAAGCTTTTTGAAGTGAGGCTGGATCGAACGGCCTTCTATCCGACCTCCGGCGGCCAGCCTCATGATCTGGGCTCCATCGAGGGACATCCGGTCGTTGAAGTGGATGATGGACCCGGCGGGACCATCATCCATCGACTGGAACACCGTCCAGGCCCGACCAGGGTCCGCTGCCAAGTCCATTGGCCGAGACGTTTCGACCACATGCAGCAGCACACGGGCCAGCATATCCTTTCGCAATCCTTTATCCGAGTCGCTTCACTCGCCACCGTTGGATTTCATCTCAGCGCCGGGTATTCCACCATCGATCTCGAAGCGGCTGATGTAGACCCGAATGCCTTGCGCTCGGCAGAGGATCTGGCCAACTCGATCGTCTACCAGAATCGGAGTGTCACTTCGGAGCTGGTCCCCCCCGATGAAGCTGCCAGACTCAACTTGCGCAAGCCAAGCCAGCGGGAAGGAATCCTTCGAGTGGTTTCCATCCGGGACTTTGACGTTTCAGCCTGTGGCGGCACCCATGTGAGGCAAACCGGGGAAATCGGTGGAATATTCATCAATGGGGTTGAGCGCGTGAACCGCCGGACCCGCGTCGAATTCGTTTGCGGGGGGCGTTCACTCCACTCCTATCGCCGCTGCTCGGAGGACCTGGATCGAATCGCCAAGGGACTCTCGGTAGCCCCTCAGGATGCCCCCGACCGAGTGGAGAAGCAGACGCGGGAAATGAAAAACATACGTAAACGCTTGAAGGCAAAGGACGAATGGCTGGCTGAACTGCTGGCGCAAGACCTTTTCTACCAGTCGCCATCCCAAGAGGGAATCCGAATCGTGCAGCATCAATTTGAAGGAGAAGAGCGAACCTTCCTGACCCTGTTGGCACAACGTCTCCTGGCTTGCGGTCCGTGTTGGGTTCTGCTGGGCAACGGCGGAGAGCAAGCACAACTTCTCCTGGCCCGGAGCCAGTCTCTACCCGGCGATCTTCGCCCAGTGATGAAAGAGTGCAGCCTCATAATATCGGGAAGGGGCGGGGGCTCACCGGCCCTGGTTCAGGGCGGTGGGAGCGATTCCAGCCAACTTCGCAACGCCCTGGATTGCGCGGCCCGACGAGTACTGGCCCTGGCGAACGGTTAAGTGAACTCAAACCCATGCAGGGGTTGCGGCACCGCCGCGAAGCCTGTTCTGGTATAATTATCCGCCCGCTGGTAGGAAATGAACCGCATGGATCTGGACCCCACCCTACTCCAAAAGATCGCCGAGGAATCCGGAGCCTCAACCAAACAGGTTGCCTCCACCCTGGACTTGCTGGAAAAGCGGTCGGCCATCCCCTTCATCGCCAGGTACCGCAAGGAAGTCACGGGGAACCTGGACGAGCCCAGGATTCGACGAATTGCCGAATGCCACGGCCGATATCGGGCACTGCTGAAGCGACGGCGGTCGATTCTGGCCAGGATTGAAGACCAGGGCAAGCTCACCGAGGAGCTAAGGGACCGGATTCTGGCCTGCAACGACAAGACCAGGCTGGAAGATCTTTACTCTCCCTTCAAGCGCAAGGAAAGCAAGGAAGCATCCGCCGCCAGAGAGAAAGGGCTGGAGCCCCTGGCCAAAAAGCTGTGGGAGCAGGAAACCGGGGAATTCTCCGTCGACGCCGCGGCCGAAGAGTTTCTCTCGGAGGAGAAGGCCGTTGCCACAAGAGAGGAGGCCATCGAAGGCGCGCTGGCAATTGTGGCCGGGTGGGTAGCGGACGATGCCGCCATTCGAGGTGCTCTCAGGAAATTGATGGTGTCGGATGGCGTGCTGGTTGCGAAGGTCGTTGAAGGAAAAGAGGGAGAAAAGAGCAAATACGAGAGCTTCTACGACTTCCGCGAAGGAATTTCCCGGATTCCCTTCCAGCGCATGACGGCGCTGCGACGCGGCGCCAGGGAAGGAATTCTGACCCTTGAAATCGAATTGGACGATCAAAAGGCGCTTCAGCTGATCAAGGACAAGGCCATCCGCCAAACCGATTCCCCTTGCGTTCCTCATCTGGAGAAAGCCATCCGGAATGCCTACTTCCACTCCTTGAAACCTCTCCTCCAGGCTGCAGTCCGATCCAACCTGAAGGAAAAGTCCGAAAACGAAGCGCTGAAACTGTTTCAAGCCAATCTTGCCAATTTGCTTTTGGCCCCTCCGGTGGGGTCGGTTCCAGTCATCGGAATCGATCCCGGAGCCCGGCCGGCCTGCAGGATAGCGGTCATCGACGGGAATGGGGGCTATCGTGAGCACGCCACCCTTGCTCCCGGCTTGCCGCGGAAAAACAGCGATCGGGCCGAGGCCATCCTCTACCGGCTCATCCAACGCCACGGAACCCATGCCATCGCCATCGGCAATGGAGTCGGCTCACGGGAAACCGAGCGTTTCGTCAAGAGTTTCCTGGCCAAGTATCACTCCGGGCACTCCTTCGATCTCTCTCTGGTCCGCGGCAAGGCAGCCCGATCCGATTCTCCATCCAAAAAGGGGAAAACAGTCAATGGCCAGACGGCCAGTGAACCTTCCGCCCCGGGAGAACAAAGCCCGCCTCCTCTAACCGACGCGGTGGAGAAGCCCAATCCCCCCCAGGAAGATTCTCCGTCAGCCTCCGACGGGAATGATCCCGCGGTGGTGTCCGATCCGGTCATGCAGAAAAGCGAAGGGGGAATCGACTCGGGTAGCTCCCCCGCCGACCCGTTATCCGAAGACGACCCCGCCCCGACGGCCTCTCCCTCGGCCGACAGCGCGGCGAGTGCTTCCGCCGAAAGCAGCCAGCAGAGCGGCGAGACGGTGTCCTTGAAACCGGGTGACACCGAGACTCCCCCGCCGGCCGAAGCAGCACCGGCTACGGCTGAGACTCAACAGGCTTCACAGGATGCGGTCGACCCCGCCCCGACGGCCTCTCCATCGGCCGACAGCGCGCCGAGTGCTTCCGCCGAAAGCAGCCAGCAGAGCGGCGAGACGGTGTCCTTGAAACCGGGTGACACCGAGACTCCCCCGCCGGCCGAAGCAGCACCGGCTACGGCTGAGACTCAACAGGCTTCACAGGATGCGGTCGACCCCGCCCCGACGGCCTCTCCATCGGCCGACAGCGCGGCGAGCGCTTCCGCCGAAAGCAGCCAGCAGAGTGGCAAGACGGTGCCCTCGAAACCGGTTGACATTGAGACTCCCTCGCCGACAGAAGCAGCACCGGCTCCGGCTGAGACTCAGCAGGCTCCACAGGATGCGGAGCAGTCCCAAAGACAGCCGATCTTTTCCGCCATCGTCCACAAGGGCGGAACGGCAGCCTATGCGAACTCGGAGGCGGCGCGAAAGGAATTTCCCAGACTGGACCTTGGAGTTCGTGGAGCTATTTCCATCGCCCGGCGAATGCAGGATCCGTTGTCCGAGTTGGCGAAGATTCAGCCCGCGGCCGTCGTAGCGGGTCCGGATCCCCACGAGGTTGACCGGCAGCGCCTCAAGCGGAAACTGAACGGAACCGTGGAGTCCTGTATCAACCAGGTGGGTGTGGACGTGAACACGGCGCCGGTGGAAATGCTGGCTCACGTGGCCGGGTTGAACACATCCTTGGCTCGGAGCATCGTCGAATACCGCCGACAGCACGGCCCCTTCTCCTCGCGCTCTCAACTGATGGAGGTTCCGGGCGTTACCGACAACAGCTTCGAGCAGGCCGCCGGATTCCTGCGGGTTCCCGAGAGCGAACAGCCCCTGGACCGAACGGCCGTTCATCCCGAGTGTTACAGCCTGGTGGAGGAGATGGCTGGATCGGTGCAGGCGACCGTGGCTGAACTGATGGAAAGTCCGGAGAAACTCAAGGCCTTGGATCTGGAGAAACTATCCAATGATCGGTTCGGACTGCCGACGCTGCAGGACATTAGACGGGAACTGAGTCGCCGTGGGCGAGACCGTCGGAAAGCCTTCGTTCCACCTTCGTTTCGCGCGGATGTCAAGGAGCTGTCGGATCTGCAGAAGGGGATGTTGGTCGAGGGTACGGTGAGCAACGTGACCAGTTTCGGCGCATTCGTGGATATCGGAGTGCAACAGGAAGGGCTCGTTCATATTTCCGAACTATCCAGCCGGTTTGTGCAGGACGCGAACCAAGCGGTCCACGTAGGCCAGGTGATCAAGGCCAAAGTCATTGGAGTGGACACCGACACCAACAGGATTTCGCTCTCGATCAAGGCACTCCGGGTCAGGGAAAACTCCAGAAAGCGCAAGAAGAAAAAGCCGCTCAAGACAGACTCCCGCCCATCCACGCCCAGGCCCAGGCATGCATCCACCGACGGAAAGGGCGACTACCAGGAAAAGCGCCGCTCCGGGAGGCCGGAACGGAAACCTGTTGGCCGCAAGGGGCGTCCGGGGAAAAAGCGCCAGGCCACCGCCCTCAAGACCGCGGCCATCCAGCGCCATCGAACCAGGACTCCTGAACCCGAAGTTCTCCCGGACACTTCCAATCTATCCTTTTCGGAGAAGATTCGCCTCCTCCAGGAAAAGTTCAGCGGGATCCGTTAGCAGCACCCGAGTCTGCCCGCATTTTTTCCGGTGACCACGCACATCAGAAGACACTATTGGGCCCCATTACTTTTACTCTCGGCGATTCCGCTGGCAGGCTCTGCGGAGGAGTCCCTGGCCGATCGAAGCGCCTCGCCCCTTTTTTACGCTTCCTTTGAAAAGAGAGTTCTAGCCGACCAGGCGGAGGGAGACGCCGCTCCCCTGGGTAACAGGGAGGTGCGCATCGCCAGGCGCGGCCGACAGGGAAGAGCCCTGTTTCTGGACTGGGGAGCCCTGCTCAGCTTTGCCGCAGCCGGCAATGTCTATCCTCATCAAGGGACCTTGTCCTTCTGGTGGCAACTGGACGAGCCTCCCGGAAAGACCCCTTTTTCCCTCATTCGTATCAGTACCCGGCAGCTTCATTCCCCCCAACACCTCT
Organism: Acidobacteriota bacterium; assembly: GCA_028875575.1. Lineage (NCBI taxonomy): Bacteria > Pseudomonadati > Acidobacteriota > Acidobacteriota bacterium. The sequence continues at coordinate 4,124 of JAPPDF010000020.1, read as the reverse complement.
TCGCTCACCTCTTCTGGACAGGTGAAACGCTCAAATTGAGGCTCTTCGACCGGGACTCTCGAATCCTGGAGGCGGATGCCGGAACCAACGCCGGCGTCGTAGCCGGCCGCTGGATCCTTTTGGCCTTTACCTGGCATGAACTGGAGGGACTGCGCTTCTTCATGGACGGGAGGGAGGTTGGCAACAGCCTGGGGCGATACCATTTTGGCAGGTGGCTGGGCCAGATCGGCATTCACACCCAGGCGCTGACCCCCTACTACCGGAAGGGCAATGAGAGACGCGCCTATGTGGACGAATTCCGCATTTTTGCGGAAGCCTTGAGTCCCGGAGCCATTGCAAACCTTTCTCAGCTCGGCGCCGGTCGTTCCGGCCGGCACCCTTCGGCGAAAAAGGTCGACGCCGGATTGCGTTCCGGCCACTGGGCCCAGCGTTTCGGATGGAACAATCCGGAAGCCACGCTGGCGCTGAGGGCCCCGATCTCCATTCGCCCGGTGAGAATCCTGTCCGCCCGGGACCTCAAGCGAGCCTCGCCGGCAGCCGTGGACGGTTTCTCCGAAAGCTCATGGCCGCCGGCAATGCAGGGATATCCACAAGAGGGAAGGACCTTGCAGCTCGAGGCTCCGCAGGAGGCCTTCAGCTACCTCAGCCTGCGAGGCAATCTGAAGGGAAAGATCTATGGAAGCGAGGGAAGCCGGCGCCGGCTGCTTTGGGATCTTTCCTTGCAAGGGACCGGTGACGCCTCCAAGCTCCTGAATGCGCCCCTGTCCATTCCCCGGATCGAAGTGGAAAGAGTGTCCGGTCAGGTTCGAGAATTTTCTCTGCTGTCGATCCGCGAAGCACCCGGGAACGGGAGCGAAAGCGGGTGGCTGACCTTTCGACTGCTGCCCGTGGAACTGGCGGCCGACCTTCCGGGACAGTCTGCCCGGCAGGTCAGGTCTTTCTTCGGGCGACGAACGGATCTGCGTGCGGGCTATATTCCCCGGGATCGGGAGGCCTGGGTGGCTGTCCCCAAGGAAAGCTACAAGGCGCCCTCCGCCCCGCTGAAAACGTCTCCTACCCAGGGCTATCGACATATTTTTCTACCCCCCTTCCTGGGCCACACCGCCGTGAAGGCCATCCGGCTGCGCCTTGCCGGCTCCGGGGAGGGCATCCCGCTGGAGTCTAGGGTGCGATGGACGGTGAAGGACCCCATCCTCCCCCAACGGGATCTGTTTTCCCTGGATTTTCTTTGGTCGGCGGAAAATCCGCTCGACATCGATCTCGATCTTGACAACTGCTTTGTCCCTGCGGGTCAGCCCCTTTGGATGACAGTGGCCAGTGACCGGATCGACTTCTCCAGGCAACATTTCGAAAGTGCGGAGATCCGGGTGCGCACTGCCACAGAGTGGCGGCTGTCCGGGAATCGATCCGTGCAGACCGACCCCTTTAACGAGCGCTATCTGTTGATCCGCCAGGGTCTGCGCAACCTGACCCGGCGGTTGGACTGGATGTCCATGGACTTTGCCTCGGCTCGACGCAATTTCAGCAGCGTTGACGAGACTTTCCGCCTGGTGGAGGGACTGCTGCAATCCAGGCCCAAGGATCCGCAGGGGCTGGCCTTCAAGGGCCTGCTTCAACCCGATTCCATCCCGCCCGAACATCGAGACCAATTCGCCCCTCCTCCCGCATTCCCCCAATGGGCCGTTCAACAAAAGCGGCTGGTGGACCACTTCCGGCGCATTGCTCGCTGGTGGATCGACAATCGACAACTCCCGGACGGAGCATTCGGAGGTGGACTCGACGGGGACACCCGACTGGCGGCGCATTGGCCGGGGATCGCGCTGATGGAGGGCCCGGCACCCCGACTCAGGGAGTCCCTGGCCTCCCTGATCGAGTCCCGCATGCGCGACGGGACTCTGGAAAAAGGATTCAACCGTCAGGTTCAATCCGTCCGCCAGGCTTACCAGGCGGGATTGAGCCTGGCTCCGATGCTGGCCCTGCTGGATTACGGCAATCCCCGCTGGATCGAAATGCTGATGGAGAACTCCCGTCACCTGGACCGCCTCACCGCCGTCAACCCGGCAGGCCACCGCCATTTTCAAACCTCCCGACTGAGCGCAACCGAATCGGTGCGGCAGGGAATCCACGCCCGGGAAGAGGCCTGGAGTCCTCTCCTCTGGCACTCGGCCCTGACGCTGGCCGAGTACAATCGCAACCCAGTCCTGGTCGACCAGTTGAAGGAGTATGCCGCGGCGAGGCTGGAGCACTGGAAGAAAGACCGCTATCCGAGACTGACCCTGGCCATCCACTTTCCTACCGACGAGACCCTGAGCAGAGGACTGCCCGGTCGCCCCCTGCTGGACCTGATGTGGGGAGTCTTCCGGGTGACCGGCGACCCTGCATACCTGCGGCCCCTGGGCAGGCTGGTAAAGACCGGCCATACGGACACTGCCCAGACGACCGCGGCGCGGTGGCAACCGTTTCTGCCGGAGGCTGCCACCCCTGGCCCCTTTCTGAGTCTGCTTCCCCGGCTGAACCTCTGGAACCGTCACCTGCACTTCAGAGAGGCGGCGCTGCTGTCGCGTCAATATGCCTACGAGGCTACAGGCAAGAGAGGCTTTCTGCTCGACTACCAGGCCGCGCTGCTCAAGCACCTGGAACAGAACCGGACTCTTTATACCGAGGCGGAACCAAGCCCGGCCGGTGTCTTTATTCCCCACCGGGCCACCCAGCGGGCTCGCCTCGGTGGAGTCGCCCATGCAGACGAACAGATTTACGCGGGACACGCGCTGAGCTGGGAGAATACCCGCGGGCAGGTGGCCGCTCTGGTCTCCCTGGCCAAGCCCGATGCTCTGGAGGTCACCGTCTTCAATTTGGGCAAGACCCTGAAAGACGTCCGGATGCGGGTGTGGCAGTTGGAAAACGGCACCTACGAGGTGACCGAGGGCCTGGATCTCAATGACGACGGACTGGTCGACCTCGGCCTCACCCGCAGGATTCTAAGGCTCAAGCGTCACAGTTCCATTCCCTTGACACTGCGCGGGGGAAAGTCAACCATCATCAAGGCCAGGCAGAATGAGAAGGGAACTCCGGTCTGGCAGCTTCCCGACCTGGCCCTGGGCTCACAAGACTTTCGATACGAGGCCAACGACGACCAGGGGACAGTGACGCTCCACAACCTGGGCTCTGCCCCTTCGCAACCCTTCAGTCTGCAGATCCGCAATGCCAGGGGAAGCGTGATTCTCGAACGCCGGGTCGCCTCGCTGCCGGCTCCGCTGGACCTTCGCCCCAAGACCACGGCGGTTCCCGTCAGCGGATTGCGGGCTGCCAGCGACGGTTCAAGGCTTCACCTCCAGCTGCTGTCCGGGCCCGAGGTGGAAGAGATCACCACCCGGAACAATTCCCTTTGGGTGGATCTTCCCAGGTAACCCACTCTCAGCCGGTCTATGCACCGCGGACGTTGGAGGGAAACCAGTAGGACAATGGAAGCCGGCTACCGGATCCTGGACCACCCCGCCGACCTGGGGGTCGAAGCCCGTGGGAACACGTTGGCGGAAACCCTTGAGCAGGCGGCCTGCGGGCTTATGTCCGTGATTGTCGACCCCGACTCGGTGCGGCTGGTCGAGTCGAGGACGGTGAAGATCGAGGCAGGAGACCATCAGCAACTTCTGGTCAGGTGGTTGACCGAGGTGCTTTACCTCTACGACGGTTTGAAATTCGTCCCACGGGTCTTCAAGATCGGACGGGTATCTTCCCATCTCCTGGAGGCACGGGTTCGAGGAGAGCCGTTCGATCGCCTGCGCCACAGCGTTCGGCTGGACGTCAAGGCCATCACCTACCACCAGCTCGAGATCCGCAAGCGCCGGTCGGGCCATTGGCTGCAGGTGTTCCTGGACATCTAGCCCGCATTTCTCACCAGGTCGCTGGTAGCATGACGAAAGGTAGTTTATCTTTCAGTACCTTGATTGGCTCCATGGTAAGGGCTTGCAGGTAACAGGCGGCGCTGGGCATGCCCTAGCGTGTCCTTTTCCCTTCAGCGCGCACAGGCTCCCTCGACCGTAGTGACCGCTACGCTCTTCGGTCGCGAGCACGCGCTGAAGGGAAAATTCCTGCGCCATGATCATGCCCCCTGGTGAGAAATGCGG
>JAPPDF010000019.1 GCA_028875575.1 Acidobacteriota bacterium | reverse complement strand
GCCGCCTCTCCAGGGCGTAGCCCGCCTCCTGTGGTCGATGCGGTGGCCTCGGCTCCCTGATCGGTTCTCGGGGCTTTCTGCAAGGATGGATGCCAGTGACGGAAGGCCATACGAAACGGGTTTCCACCTCTTGACAAATGGTGGGGAGTCCCCCTCCAGGGGGGAGTGCTCGAGGCCAGCACAAGGCTTCCAGTAAAACTCAATCACTCCCCCCTTGAGGGGGAGTCGCAGAAGCCGAGCCGGATGGCGAAGGCTGATGCGGTGGGGGGCAAGGCTCGACTGCGGACCGTGCGACGGCGCGGCTGATTCAGGGCGAAACAGCGGTGTTCCAGGTAAGAATGGGGAAAGTCCCGTCGCCTGACCGATTGCCGCTCGGTACCCCGTTTGGTATACTTTTATTGGTCTAATGGCCCCTGCAGTTTCTTTCCAGCGACTCGACATACCATGGCGCCGCGCTTCAGAATCCCCGTCCTGCTGACCTTCTGCTGTCTCCTTTGGCTCGGACCCTCTCCTGGGTTGGCCGAACAGGCCGCGCCGAAGCAGGAGCCGGAAGCGATGTGGCTGTTTCCCCTGGGAGGCCAGCGCGGGACTTCCCTGGAAGTCGAGATCCGGGGAAAGGGTCTGCAGTCGGCCTACGCGGTGGTTGCCGAGGAAGAGGGAATCCGGACCGAATTCCGCGCCGTTGAAGAGATCGTGGAGGAGAGCGAAGAGGGCGCCCGGAAGCAAGAGGACAAGAAGGAGCCGGAGTACCGGGTGCGGGTGGGCGTGGATATCGATGCGGCGGCCCGCCCGGGGAACCACTGGTTGCGAGTGGTCACTCCCAGGGGAATCAGCGACCGGGTCCACTTTCGGGTGAACGCGGACCGGGTGATCCGGGAGTCGGCCGATCCCCATGACCAACCCGGCAGAGCCCAGGCGATCGACTACCCGGTCGTGGTCAACGGGCAGATCGACACGCCCGCCGAGATGGATTTCTACCAGTTTGAGGTCGCCGGGGGGCAGGAACTCCTTTTTGAAGTGACTCGCAGCCAGGAATCGGCGGCCAACGTCTTTCGATCCCAGATATCGATCCACGGCCGCCGGGGAAGCTGGTTCGATCCCGATCGGGTAGTGCGCCTGGCTTTCAGCGACAAGGACCGGGGAGACCGCGTCATCGCGGACCGGGACCCCAGGCAGAGAACCGGGACGCGAGTCAGCCTGCGGCACCGGTTCGCTGAGGCGGGCCGCTACTTTGTGGAGGTCGGCTCGTTGGGTGGGCAGGCGAAACCCGAATTTATCTATCAGTTGCGGGTGGCGCCGCCGGACCAACCTTCCCATGAGACTCCGGGGCTCCGGGACTGGAGCGAGAGGAGTTTCGTGCGGAAACTCACCGGTGACCGGCTCAAGCAGTTGTGGTCGAGGGGAGTCAGGGACGATCGGCCGGCCTTGGAGATAAAGCCGGAGGGCGGTCAGGAAGACGAAAGCTCCAAGGAGCCCGATCCGGCCCAACTCGACCTCAAGCTCTCCGACCCGGCCATTGCCCTCGGCGTCCATTCGGAAAGGGAACCCGGGGACCGGCTGGAGGACGCCGTCGAGATTCCGGTGCCGTCAATCGTCGAGGGGGTCGTGCAACACCCGGGGGACAGCGACCTGTTCAAGTTCAAGGTTCACGCCGGACAGAAGCTGGCCTTCGAGGTGGAGACACCCCAGGCCACCCGGCCCGATTTCAACCCCTTGCTGCAAATCATCGATTCCCGGGGGCGGGACCAGTTCAGCAGCCTGCGCCGAACCGAGAAGTACAGGCGTGTCACCTCCGTTCACCTGGTGTCGGTGGATGCCAAGGTGATCGGCACCTTTGAAAAAGGGGGGGACTACTACCTGAGGGTAAGGGACGTGACTCTCAGGAAGGGCGATCCCGGATTCCGCTACCGGGTGCTGGTCCGGCCGCAGATCCCCCACGTCGGCGACATCCACCTGGAAACCCGGACGCGAGACTTCGAGGATGGTCGGGTCGATCCCCACCGCGTCAATCTGCTGGCCGGTAAAGCCGCCAAGCTCACCTTGATCATGGAGCAGGAAGAGGGTTTCTTCCTGCCCTCCAATCAGATCGCGGTGTCGGTCGAAGGCCTGCCGGCAGGGGTCGAGGCGCTTGCCGGCGCCAGCAGCTACAGGTTGCCGGGAGGTCCCAGGCCCCCGGTCATCAAGGGGGCCGGCCACCACCTGCCCGAGGTCCAGTACGTCAGCGTGGTGCTTCATTCCCGGGAGGATGCGGCGCCCACTCATCTTCCGGCCTGGATCACGGTGACCGCCCGCCCGATCGTCGGGGGCCGGCTCGGTCCCAAGCTGACGGTCAAGAAGATCCCACTGACGATCCTGGATCCGGATCCCGCCAGAAAACTGAGCCAACTGGCCAGCCGGCAAGCCGGAGGTAAAAAATAACGCGCATGGAAACGAAATCCTGCAGGAAGACCGTTGCCAGTTGCCGAACACCGGCCGCTCTCACTGCGGTATTGGTCCTCGGGGCGGTTTGTTTCCTGGCCGCCTTGGCCCAGGCTGCAGAGGTTGAGGGATCGGACCGGGGAGCGTCGCCCCAACCGTCGTCAATCCGCCTGGTGCCCTCCGAGGTCCGACTGCAGGGGGCGGATGCCTCTCAGCAGTTTCTGGTGATGGGGAAGTTCTCGGACGGCCTGGAACGCGACCTCACCGCGCAGGCCGAGTTGTCCGGTTCCAAGTCCGGCTTGATCCGGTTCGCCTCCCACAGCCGCATCCAGCCTCTTGCGGACGGCGACCTGGTTCTCACGGCCAAAGTGGCGGGACGAGAGGCTACGGCCTCCATCGCCATTCGAGGTTCCCAGGAGAAGCGCCCCTTCAGCTTTCCTCGCGATATCGGGTCGCTGTTGACCCAACAGGGCTGCAACAACACCACTTGCCACGGCGCCGTTCCCGGACAGGGCGGTTTCAAGCTCTCCACCAATGCCACCTATCCCCGCGACGACTACAAGTGGATCGTGGAGGGGGGGAAGTTCGAAGTCCTCACCGCTGAAATGGAGGAACCTCCCCATCCGCGGGTGAATCTGAAGGATCCGGAAAAGAGTCTGATTCTGCAGAAGGCCACTCTCCAGGTACCCCACGGAGGCGGGCTCCGATTCGGCTCCGACTCCCCCCAGTACGCCAGGATCCTCCAGTGGATTCAATCGGGGGCTCCCTACGGCGAGGAGGGTGAGTCGGAGAACATCCAGATCGAGAGCCTGGAGGTCTATCCCCGGGAAAGCGTGCTGGACCTGGACGGCAAGCAGCAGATTCTGGTCACGGCCCACCTCAGCGACGGCCGGCGGGAGGATGTCACCCGGCAGGTCGTCTACGAGTCCATCAACCGATCGGTGGTTGACGTCGACGAAGGGGGCTTGGTCAAGGCCCACAAGACCGGAGAGACCAGCGTCATGGTTCGAGCGCCGGGCCGGGCCGCCGCCGTCCGTTTCGGCGTGATCGCCGATCCGCTGCCCAGCTATCCCGAGGTGCCGGAAAACAACTTTATCGACCGGCATGTCTTCGCCAAGCTGAAGAAATTCAACATCGTTCCCTCGGAGCTCTCCAGCGATGCCGAGTTTCTCCGGCGGGTCTGCCTGGACTTGACCGGGACCTTGCCGCCGCCCAACCGGGTCCGCGAATTCCTGGCTTCCAAGGATCCCGACAAGCGTAACCGGATCATCGAGATCCTTCTGAATTCGCCCGAGTTCGAGGAGTTTCTCTTCTTTCGGTACGGGGAGATCTTCCGCTGGTACGGCGGCGCCACCCAGTTGGGCAAGGACACCCAGCTCTACGGGGAATGGTTGAGACAGAGCATCGCCATCAACAAACCCTACGACCAACTGGCGGTGGACAGGATTGCGGCCCAGGGTTACGACGGTCCTTCCCGCTTTTTCTACCAGTTGCGGTTCATCATTCCCCCGGCGGAAATGATTGCCGAGCAGGTGAGGATCTACCTGGCCCGGCGGCTGGACTGCGCCCGCTGCCACAACCATCCCTTTGAAGCCTGGAGCCAGGATCAGTTTTGGGGGATGGCCGCCTTTTACGGCAGGATGGTGGATGTGCGGGATTCCGCCATGGACGACTCCCTGCTGGTGGACGACCCCGCCCTCAAGGATCAGGTGGTTCATCCGAGGACCAAGAAGGTGGTCCAACCGCGCTTTCTGGACGGGCGGGAATTGCCGGAAGGCGAGCGAACCGATCTGCGCATGAAACTGGCTCAGTGGATCGTGTCCCACCCCTACTTCGCCGAAGCCTTTGTCAACCGCGTCTGGGACTGGTTCCTGGGCAAGGGCATCGTCGATCCTGTCGACGACTTCCGCTCCACCAATCCGCCCACCCACCCGGAGTTGCTCAAGGCCCTGGCCGAGGATTTCCGGGTCAACGGTCATGACGTGAAACACCTGATGCGGGTGATCGTCCAGTCCAGGACCTACCAGTTGTCGGGGATCCCCAACGAGACCAACCGGGGCGATCGCCTGAACTTCTCGCATGCGCTGCCGAAACCGCTGCCGGCGGCGGTCTTGCTGGATGCCATCTCGCAGGTCACCGAGGTTCCCGAGAAGTTCGCCAGCGGTGATCGGGGCTTTGCCGCGGGCACTCGGGCCATCGCTCTGATGCCGAGCATGCCCTCTCAGTTCATGGACGTCTTTGAACGCAATGAGCGCAAGACGCTGCCCGAAGGCAAGCCCGAGCCCGCCCTGGCCCAGGCCTTGCACATGTTGACGGGAAAGACCTTTACCGAAAAGCTGGCGCGAGAGGGCGGGCGGCTGGATCGGCTGATCCGGAGCGGGGTCGGAGACGGAGAGATCGTCGACGAGCTCTATCTGGCTGCCCTGTCACGGTTTCCCACGGCCGAGGAGCGAGCGCGGTTGGAAGAAATGATCTCCGAGCGCCCTCGAAGAGAAGCCCTCGAGAGCCTGACCTGGGGTCTAATTAGTTCTCGACAATTTTCGCACAATCACTGATAATCGGGGATTGGTAAGCTCCATTAGAAACGGGGGGTTAGGGCATTTCAGCCGTAATCCCTTTTCAAGCAGCAGCTTTGGGGGATCGTGATGAACCTGCCGGAATGTTTTTCCTGTACCGGAGGCAACTTTGAGCGGCGCCAGTTTCTCAGGGTGGGCGGACTGACGTTCCTCGGCGTTACGCTGAGCGACTACTTCAGGCTGACCGACACGCTGGCCGCCACCGGAACGCGCAAGAAGGCCGAGTCGGTCATTCTCATCTGGCTTTCCGGCGGTCCGCCCCACATGGACATGTGGGATCCCAAGCCCAACAGCAATTTCAAACCCATCTCGACCAACGTGGCCGGGATTCAGATCTCGGAGACGCTTCCACGGGTGGCGCGGCATATGGACAAGTTGTCCATCATCCGCTCCATGCACAGCGAGGAGGGGAATCATCCCGAAGGCACCTACTATGGGATGACCGGGCATCGCCCCAGTCCGGCCTTCCGTTTTCCAAGCCTGGGGTCGATCGTCTCCCGAGAACTCGGCGGACAAAACAATATCCCGCCCTACGTGGTCACGCCACCCCTCTCCTACGGGCACTCCTACATGGCGGGGAACATGGGTCCTCAGTACAACCCCATGATCGTTCCCGATCCCAGCAAGGAAGATTTCAAGATACCCGATCTGACGTTGCCCAAGTCTCTCTCCGCCGAGCTGCTTCAGGACCGTCAATCCTTCCTGAAGGTGGTCGATCACTATTACCGGCAGCAGGAGGAGTTTGCCCGATTCAGCAAGATGGACACTTATCAGGAGCAGGCCCTGAGAATGATCCTCTCGCCCAACGTCAAGAAGGCCTTTGACCTGTCGGCGGAGCCGGACCGGGTGCGGGAAGCCTACGGCAAGACGCGCTTTGGACAGTCGGTCCTGCTGGCCCGCCGCCTGGTGGAGGCAGGATGCCGCTTCGTAACCGCCGAGGGCTTCAACCACAGCGAATGGGATATCCATTTCGACAACGACAAGAAGCTGTCGGAAAATCTGGCCCCTCGTTTCGATCAAGCGCTTTCGATGCTGCTGACCGAACTGGAGGAGAGAGGTCTGCTGGAGACGACGGTGGTCATGGCCATGGGCGAATTCGGGCGAACTCCGAAAATCAACGCCAGAGCCGGTCGAGATCACTGGGCCCATTGCTGGTCAATGGTGTTGGGAGGTGGCGGAATCAAGGGCGGCCAGATCGTCGGCGCCAGCGACGAGCGCGCAGCCTACGTGGCCGAGCGCCAGGTGACCATCGGTGATCTCTTCGCCACGGTTTACAAGGCCTTGGGGGTGGATTGGACCAAGACCTATACCGGTCTGGACGGTCGGCCCCTCTACATCGCCAATTCCATCGGGGACAAGCAGGGCCATCCGGTTCACGAGCTGGTCTAGCCCGACTCAGGCGACCACAGGGTCGGGTCTGTCCCGGTGAGGGTGTGCGCCGATCGCCTTTTCGCCGCCGCACCTGCCGCCCGTTCCTTTTCTACTTCCCAATCCCATTCTTAGGCCTTGCATTCGTAGTCGTGGGTGCGCTCGCGGGGTGAGCTCAGCTGTTTGGAGGAGTGCAGGGTCGGGCAATATCTTTTAATTCCCGAGCCTTTTGCAGAACTCGGCAGGGGGACGTTTATCGGGAATGGACACAAAAGGCACAAAAACAGGACTTGTGACTTATGTGCTTTTTGTGGTTAGTCAGCATTTTTGACCAAGTTGCACCCGACATTGAAAAAGGCAGAATCTCAGGCTTGCCGGCAAGATGACCTGCCCCGCTGCGAATTCTGCAAAAAGCTCTCCCGAGTGAAGACTCGGGTTGGGAGGTCAACGTGAAACAGGTGGCAGGGTTGCTCTCCATTGTTCTGGTGCTGACCGCCGGGGAGCTTTGGGCCAAGGCCACCCCGGAGAATCGGAAGAGAAATCCGCAACTGCTCTCCATGACCCCCATGGGCGGTCCCCCGGGCTCCTCCCTGGAATTCCGGGTGCGCGGAGAAGACCTGGAGGGGATCCGGTCCGTCTGGTTCGATTGCGATCGCTTGACCGCCAAAGTGAAGGCCGTCAAGGAGATCAAGCTCGAAAAGGCCAGATTTTCGCGCAAGACCTACTCCCCGGGACAGGAGGTGTATCTCCAGGTCGATATCGCCGAGGATGTCGCCCCGGGCGCATACTCCCTCCGACTCCTCACCGAGTGGGGGCTGTCGGGCCCGGTGACGTTGGTGGTCAGCCACGGGAAGGTCGTTCAGGAACAGCCGGAACCCCATCAGGGTCCCGAAAGCGCCCAGTTGCTGGAGCTGCCGGCCAATCTCAACGGCAGGATCGGCCGCAACGGGGAGGTGGATTTCTACGCCTTCGACGTGCTTGAGAACCAGGAGCTGCAGTTGGAGGTCCTGGTTGCCGGCGGAATTCTGTCGGGCTCTCCCATTCACTTCCGCGATCCCGAACTGATTCTCTACCAGCCTTCCCAGGGTTGGTTCCAGGGCAAGGCCCGGCGCCTGGAAACCCGCGTGGATTCCACCATCTTTCTCCTGCCGTTGGAGGGCGGGATCCTGCGGCCCCGGCTGCGGCACCGCTTCAACGAACCGGGCCGCTACCTGGTGGCCGTCGGAAGCCTGGCTCAAAAAGGGGGTCCCGGGCACAACTATCAGTTGCGGATCACCCCGGTCGGCGCATCCATGCGACAAGGTCAGGACCGATGGACCCGTTACCGTGCAGCCCGTGACGTCTCCCTTCTCGACTGGCGGGAGAGAGGCTTTGGACGGGAGATCAATCCAATCCGGCGGCAACAACTGCTGGCCCGCGGCCTCGGCGACACCGACCATAATGCCGGTGCGGCTCCGGCGGGAGAGGGAGCCAAAGAACCGGCCCAGTCCGATGTCGGCCGCGGCGGTCAGGGTAGACCTCTGGTCGAGTATCCTTCCCTGGTGGAATCCGAGCCCGATGAGACACCGGAGTCGGCTTCGGCCATTTCCCTTCCCGTCATTCTCGAAGGCAGAATCGATGCCCCCGGGGACCTGGACCACTTCCGTTTTGCAGTGGAGGCAGGGCAGAGAGTGGCCTTCGAGATCCAGACGGTGGACCGGATGTTTCCGGAGCTCAGCCCCTGGCTGGAAGTGCTGGATGCTTCCGGTCAAACCGTCAGTTCCAACATCTATCGAAACGTGGAGAACAATTCCGCCTACTGGCAGAAGTTTCTCCAGTCCAAGATTATCTATACCTTTGAGGAAGGGGGCGACTACATTTTGCGGCTCAGGGACCTGACCTCCCGCCGAGGAGGGGACGGATTCACCTACCGGGTGCTGGTTCGGCCGCAGGTGCCTCACATCGGGGTCGTAACCCTGGCCGGCGGAGAGCACATCAACCTGGTCCCGGGTGAAGCCAGGACCCTGAAGCTGACCCTGGAGAGGGAAGAGGGTTTGGACCAGATGGTGACGCTGCACTTGGAGAATCTGCCCCCGGGAATTCAAGTGCTCCCGACAGTCGTCCCGGAGGATAAATCGGGCAAGGCCAAGGGGCCGCGGAACGAAGTCCACCGGGACCGGTTTTTCCCGCGGAAGCAGGAGGTGTCCTTGACGCTGTTGGTGGAAGGGGACGCTCCGGCTCCCTTGCAGCCTCATCCGGTGAGATTGGCTGCCCGGGTGGTGGCGGAAGGGCGGCCAAGTCCACCCTTCCCGGTGAAGGATCTCTTCCTGACGGTGGTCAATCCCGTTGTCCCCAAGACGGTCAGTCAACTAGAGACGGGTGAATAGGCGATGGCCATGATCGCGGTGTCAGCCAGGCGCAATGGGCCGTTGGGGGCGAGTCTCATTACCGGCTCTCTCTGCCTGGCTGTCGGTCTGCTTGGAGTTCTCGGTCCGGTCCGCGCCTTGGCCGGGGACCGACAGGCCTCATCCGGGATCGTTTCCATGCGGCTGGTGCCGGAGCAGGTGGTGCTCGAGGGAGACGGAGCCGGTCAGCGCGTTCTGGTGCTGGCGACGGGCTCTGACGGCCTGGAGCGGGAGGTCACGGCGCAGGCAAGCCTCTCGATTTCTCACCCCGAGGTCGCCAGCCTGGGTCCGGAAGGCAAGCTGGTTTCGATTTCCGATGGCGAGGCCACACTCAGGGCGTCGCTGGGCGGCCGGAGCGCCCTGGCCGCGGTCCGGACCAGCCAATCCGGGAGGACGGACCCGGTCAGCTTTGTCACCGACATCACCCGAATACTGACCAGGCAGGGTTGCAATGGCAGCAGTTGTCACGGGGGCGTGAAGGGCCGAGGCGGGTTTCGACTCTCCTCCAATGCCATGCATCCCCTCGAAGATTACGACTGGATTGTCCAAGGCGGCGGCTACCAGGTGCTCACCGACCAGCCCCGAGGCCCTCGAAATCCCCGCATCGACCGCACATCACCCGAGAACAGCCTCCTCCTGCTGAAACCGACTATGGGGCAACCCCATGGCGGCGGAATGCGGTTTGAAGAGGGATCCACGGACTACCGGACCATTCTGAGCTGGATTCGAGCCGGTGCTCCCTACGGCCGGGCCGGCGGGACGGATCCGGTTATCCGGAGACTGGAGGTATTTCCGGAAGAGGCGGTGGTGCTTGAGGACGGCCGCTACCAGATGCTGGTCACGGCTTATTTTTCCGACGGCCGCAGCCAAGACCTTACCGAGCAGGTTCGCTTTGAATCTCTGGATCGAGAGGTGTTGGAGGTGAGTTCCGGCGGCCGGGTGCAGGGTAGGCGCGTCGGTGAAGCCGTGGTCCTGGTTCGGGCGGCAGGCAAGGTGGGCCATGCACGCTTCGGCGTGATCCGCCGGACACTGGACCGTTTCCCTCGGGTCGCGCGGGGCAATCTCGTAGACGAGGAAGTCTTCGACAAGCTGGAGCGCTTCCACATCCTTCCCTCCCCGCCGGCTGACGATGCCGAATTCTTGCGTCGGGTCTGCCTGGATGTGACGGGAACGCTGCCTCCTCCCGCGCGGGTGCGGGAGTTTCTGGCCAGCCGGGACCCCCAAAAGCGGGAGAAGCTGGTGGAAGTCCTGCTCGATTCCGCCGAATATGTCGACTATTGGACCTTTCGCTGGTCGGATCTCTTCCGGGTCCGGCTTTCCGCCTACGACTACTGGGAGTGGATACGTCAGAGCCTGGCCTCCAACAAGCCCTACGACCTGGTCGCCCAGGAGAGGATCGCCGCCCAGGGATCCGATGGGGCCTCCAAACACCTCATTCGGGCCGGCGCCAGCGTGGAAACGGTGGTGGCCGAGCAGTTCCGGGTCTTCTTCGGGCGTCGCATGGATTGCGCCCAGTGCCACAACCATCCCTACGACCTGTGGACCCAAAACCAGTTCTGGGGCCTGGCCGCCTTCTTCGGTCGAGCCACCAACGTCGGGAGCGGATCGAACCAGGTCGTCTTTGACGATCCGGCAGGGCACGAACAGGACTACGGAGAAATGGGAGAGACCTCGCTGGTCTTCAAGCAGGTCACCCATCCCCGACGCAAGACGCGGGTGGAACCCGCCTTCCTGGACGGGACGGTCCTGGCGCCTGCTTCCAGAACCGATCAGCGCCTGGAGTTGGCTCGCTGGATGACCGACCATCCGGACTTTGCCAGGGCCACGGTCAATCGTTACTGGGGCCATTTCTTCGGAAGAGGGTTGGTGGAGCCGGTGGACGATTTCCGCTTGGGGAATCCGGCTACCCATCCTCGCCTGCTGCGACGGCTGGCCCAGGATTTTCGGGACCACGGCTACGATCTCAAGCACCTGATCCGGCGCATCGTCCTCTCCAGGACCTATCAGCTCTCCAGCCGGGCCAATCCGGGGAATCGAGAGGACCGCATCAACTACTCCCACGCGCTGCCCCGAGCCCTGGAAGCCGAAGTGCTGCTGGACGCCATTTCGACCGCGACCGGCGTTCCCGAGGATTTCGTGCCTCCTGGCGGAGAAATCTACGCCTACGAAACGGCGCCCCCGAGAACACGGGCCATCAATCTGAAGTTTCCCGCCAGCTACCGGTCCCGCTTCCTGGACATCTATGGCCGGCCTCAGCGGGATTCGGTGGGAGGACGAGACAACAAGGCCAATCTCAGCCAGGCGCTGCACATCCTGGTCGGCTCGACCTACAACCGGAAGCTTGGACGGCCGGGAGGGCGACTGGAGACATTGCTCAGCCGTGGGGCTTCTGACCGGGAGGCCATTGACGAAATCTATCTGGCCACCCTCTCCCGCTTTCCCGCGGACGAGGAGTCGGACCGGCTGACCGCGCTGGTTCGCTCCCATCCTCAACGCGGGGAGGCCCTGGAAGACCTGCTGTGGGCTCTGATCACCTCCCGGGAGTTTGCGGAAAACCACTGAGGGGCCGCTACCGGTCCTAGCTAGCGAGGCAGTTCCATGAAAAAGTCAAGTCGTTGGATAGTCGATGGAGCCGATCTCAGCCGCCGTTCCATGCTTCGGGTGGGAGCCTTGAGCTTCATGGGAATGAACCTGAGCCGTTACCTGCAGGCGGCTCCACTCATGACCTCGAGCGACACGGCGCTGCCCGGCAAGGCTCAGGCCTGTATTCTGCTCTGGCTCAACGGAGGTCCCAGCCACATCGACATGTGGGATCCCAAGGCCAACAGCTCCTTCAAGCCCATCTCGACCAACGTGCCGGGCATTCAGATCTCGGAACTTCTTCCGCGTTCGGCCAAGCACATGGACAAGTTGGCGGTCATTCGCTCCATGCATACCGAGGAGAACAACCATGGCATGGGTCACCACTATGTCATGACCGGGCATCGGCCCAACCCGTCCATGAAATTTCCGGCCTTCAGCTCCATCATCACCAAGGAGATGGGACCGCGCAGAGACGTGCCGGCCAACATCATCGTCCCCAAGATCCATCCCGGTTACCGGAACTATTACAAGGCCCACTTTCTGGGAGCCCGGTATGAACCGCTGGAGATCCCCGATCCCAACGACAAGGGGTTCGAGGTTCCCGACCTGAGCTTGCCGGACTGGCTCACGGTGGAGCGCATGGAGTCGCGGCGCACCTTCCTGGGGGTTGTGGACCAGCTCTACCGCCGAAAGGTGGAAAGCGCCGAGCATGCCAGCATGGATGCCTTTCGGGCCCAGGCCTGGAACATGATCCTGTCACCGGCGGTCCGCGAGGCATTCGATCTCTCCAAGGAGTCGGAGGCGACCCGGGATGCCTACGGGCGCAATACCTTTGGCCAAAGCGTGCTGATCGCGCGGCGAATGGTTGAAGCGGGCAGCCGCTTCGTGACGGCTCTGGACCTGAACCGGCCTGAGACGGGTCGCGATTGGGACACGCATTTCGGCAACGACTACCAACACCGGGACTACCTGGTGCCGGTGGTGGACCGGACGCTGTCGGCGCTGCTGGAAGACCTTGAGCAGAGGGGTCTGCTGGAGTCAACGGTGGTGGTGGTGACGGGGGAGTTCGGCCGGACCCATGACCTCAATGTCGGCGGCGGCCGAGATCACTGGTGCCATTGCTTTTCGGTTGTGTTGGGCGGCGGCGGAATCCGGGGCGGCCAGGTAATCGGGTCGAGCGACGAGCGCGGCGCCTATGTGGCCGATCGGATGGTGACCGTGGGGGATCTGCTGGCGACCATATACAAGGCGTTCGGCATCGATTGGACCAAGGAGTACATGCATCCCATCGGCCGTCCGCTCAAGATTGCCAACTCCATCAACGACGAGACCGGAACTCCCATCGAGGAGCTGGTATAGGGTGCCGGTTGGCGCCCGAACTTTGGCGGCCGGCGGATCCAACCGCTTGGCCGAGGCGCCCTCCATGTGCTTGATGGTGCCGAAGAGCTTTCCGAACTTGACCTGGGCTTCGTACTTGACGGGAATGCTGGCTCCGTCATCGCTGAACCAGAGCACGAAGCTTCCTCCCCCCTTGAAGAGCCCTCCCACCGAAACGGTGTCGATTCTGATGGCGGACCAGGTTCCCGCAATGGCCTCCACCTGTTCCCGTCTCACTGCCCGGATATCGACTTCCTTGACGACCCCGTTGTCGCTCACGTGCAGGGGATAGTTCTCCCCCACCCGGAGCCCACGCAATCGAGTGCGGTAAATGGCCGACAGGAAATCCTGGACGCAGGGAGGAAGGTCTTCCAGTTCCTCGTTCTTCAGCTCCCTGGGTGGCTTTTGGGCAGCGTCGTAGGCCAGGTAGCGGCCCCGATGGGACTCCTGGTCGAAGGTCAGCACCACGTCCCGGTGCCGCCTGCCTTCCCGTGTGATCTTTGTGAACCGATTGGAGCAGAACCCCTCGGCCGCCACCAGCGACTCGAAGTGGTCCTTGACGGTGATGCCCGTCAGCCTGGGCAGCACTCCGGCAGAGACCGCATCGGCCGTAATCCTGAAAATCGGCCTGCCCCCGTCGTCGACTCCCTTCTCGAATTTGAGAGTCATCTCGCCGGCGCTGATGGTGGGGATGAAGAACAACCAGTCCGGGGGATCCCAACGGACCTCGTAGACCAGGGTCTCGCCGCCGGGAATGACTTCGGAAGGATTCCTCAGGTCGGAGGAAAGCAGTGGGGTCGATCCCGGAAAGGCGAGCACCCAAGCCGCCAGCAGGACCGGTGCCGAGATTGGGGAACTCGCCCGCATATCTCACCAATTGGAGTAAGAATTGGTTCTCAATCCAGGAATCTGAACGAAGGGAAAAAGAGATCCAGGAAGGGCCACGAAGAACGTCCAAGGGCCACCAAGAAAAGAGAATGAGCTGTATCGCCACCAGGCGGCGCCCCGGGAAACCATGTGGGCTAGTGTCAGGGTTCTTGGCCTACCGGAAGCGTGGCGTCTTTCCTGGAGTAGTGCGAGCCCACGTATTCATCGATCAGTTTCAGAAACTCGGCCACCAGTCCCGGTCCCCGCAAGGTGGTCTTGAGTTGGCCGTCGACAAACACGGGAGCCTTGGGGTCTTCTCCTGTTCCGGGAAGGGATATTCCAATATGGGCATGCTTGGATTCCCCGGGGCCGTTGACGATGCAGCCCATGACCGCAACCTTCAGGTCTTCGACACCTTCATAGCGATCCTTCCAGATTGGCATGTGTTCTTTCAGGTAGCTCTGGATCTCCTCGGCCATTTCCTGAAAAAACGTACTGGTGGTGCGGCCGCATCCCGGGCAGGCGGTCACTTGCGGCAGAAAGCTGCGAATTCCCATGGACTGGAGAATTTGCTGGCAAACCTGGACTTCTTCGGTGCGGTCTCCCCCCGGGGCAGGGGTCAGGGAAACCCGAATGGTATCTCCGATCCCTTCTTGAAGCAGCACGGCCAGGGCCGCCGTGCTGGCAACGATTCCCTTGGCCCCCATGCCCGCCTCGGTCAGTCCCAGGTGCAGGGGATAGTCGCAACGGCCTGCCAGGTCCCGGTAGACACGGATGAGGTCCTGTACTCCCGAGACCTTGGCGCTCAGGATGATGCGGTCGTGGGGCATCCCATACTCTTCCGCCAGCCGGGCCGAGTCCAGACCGCTCCTGACGATGGCGTCCCGCGTTACCTCAGCGGAGTCCTTCGGTTGGGAAGAAGCCGCGTTTTCGTCCATCAGTCGGGCTAGCAGCGCCTGATCCAGGGACCCCCAGTTCACTCCGATCCTGACCGGCTTGGCGTTCTGGTTGGCCACTTCGATCATGCGCCGGAAGTTCTCGTCCCGGTGCCTGCCGGCGCCGACGTTGCCGGGGTTGATGCGGTACTTGGCCAGAGTGCGGGCGCAATCGGAATAGCGGCTGAGCAGAAGATGCCCGTTGTAGTGAAAGTCGCCCACCAGAGGGGCTTCGATTCCCAGGTCGCGCAGGCGAGCCGCGATCTCGGGGACCGCCCTGGCTGCCTGGTCGTTGTTTACCGTGATCCGAACCAGTTCCGAGCCCGAAAGGGCCAGCGCAGCCACCTGGCTGGCTGTTCCGACTGCATCGGCGGTGTCGGTGTTGGTCATGGACTGCACCGCCACCGGGTATCCGGATCCCACCATGACCGAACCTACCCGGACCGCCACCGTCTGTCGCCTTTGGATTGTTGCCATCCGACGTCTCCCCTTACACCCTTAGGCTTGAGCTGAGACTATGCCAACAAAGAGTAATGGAATTACCGATTTCGGGTCAAGCCGGGGGCGGAGCAGATGCACCTCCGAGCCGAGCCTTACCCCCCTCCGCATCAGCCTTCGCCTGCGGCTCGGCTTCTGTGCAATCCATTCATGGTTTACACAATAAACCGCATACATGGTTTACACGGCCAGTCTTCTTTATGTAGGGCTAAGCATATCTCCAAGGGGGTCGATGGGCAACGAGCGGGCGTGCTCCGCAGGGAGGGCGGAGCCCGACCGAAGGAGCACTCCCGGCTTCACTCCC
>JAPPDF010000018.1 GCA_028875575.1 Acidobacteriota bacterium | reverse complement strand
CCACGCAGGGCTACGTCCGCATCCGCAAGGTCTCGGGGGCCAATCCCTTCCTGGCCTACGGGGTGGTCAACGACGGCGGGGCTCCGGGTGAGAGAACCGGAGACGGCGCCTATATCCCCGCCAGGGAGTAGGGTCCCGCTACGACGACGCTCGGTCGGATCAACCTCGGGGACATGGCCGCGAATAGTGTGCTGTCTCCACAGCCTTTGCTGAAGGCCCCACTTCCGATAAGGAAGAACATTCTGGGATCAGCGGCGCGGGCAGGCACACGATCATTCAGGTCGATCCTTTTCTGCTCCCCCGGTGAGTCAGAGGACAGCTAGCCTGCATTTCTCAGTGCGCCATGGAAAGGCGCCATCTTCCAACCGGTGCGAAACCCGTCCAACAACTGTCGCTCCGGTTGGTAGCAGCCGGGCGGATCATGGAGGTAACGATAGGGTCTGAAGCCCCCTGTTGAGAAAGTCGGGCCAGTTTCCTGGTACCAGACGAGGAAAGATCGAAATCTGCCGTGTAAATATTGGGGATTCGCCGTTTATTGATTAAGTCGATCCAGTTAGGGCAATAGAGAGACCCCTTTTTCGGGGAGAAAACTATATATTGTACCTGTGAGTGAATAGTATGCTGCATGGTGGGTTTTGATTGAATCCGTCTAAGTCGATTCCGTACTATTGAATTCAATGCTGCCGGTCGATTGGGAACCGTGCCCGCAAAGCGGAAGCTGTGAGAGAGGCGTCTCACCGGCATTCGGACCCGGCATGGCGCGCATGGTGGCGACCCTGCCCATCGTCGTTCTGGTTTTCCTTGTTGCCCCCTTCGTTTCCTTTGCGCAAGCCGAGTGGCCGCCGGATCGCCACGTCCTGCGTGCGTTCCACGAGGAGCACTGGCCAACCGGCCAGCAATTCCTGGGCAGCCGGATTTGCCAGGGCTGTCATCCGGCGGAGTGGGAAAACTTTCCCCGCGATCCGCACTTCAAATCGGTGGCCCTGGCGAACCGACCCACGGGGAAGACGGGCTGCGAGGGATGCCATGGCCCGGCCGGCCTCCATGTCATCGACCCTGACAACGGGAAGATCGTGGCGTTTCCCGAGATCGAACCTGGCCAGGCCCAGGATGTTTGCCTTCGCTGCCACAGCCAGGACATCGGCAAGATGCATATTCGCCGGTCGGCGCACCTGACGGGCGAAGTCGGTTGCACGAGCTGCCATTCGATCCACAGACCGCACGAGGTGGGTGCGCTGCTTGCGGCCGAGCAGCGGAGCGTCTGCTACGGCTGCCATCGGGAGATAGAAGCGCGCTTCAACATGCCGTTCAAGCACCGGGTCAACGAGGGCGCGATGGACTGCACGGATTGCCACAACCCACACGGAGCCGCCCTCGCGACCTGGCGCACGGCGCACTCTCCGAGGATGGTTTCGCACGGCCTCGGGAACGACATTGCCTGCACGAAGTGCCATTCCGACAAGCGTGGTCCCTTTGTCCACGAACACGCGCCTGTCCGAGTCGAAGGCTGCCAGGCTTGCCACAACCCGCACGGCAGCACCAATGCACGCCTGCTGAACCGTCCTTCAGCCTTTGTTTTGTGCCTGGAATGCCACAACGACGTCGGGGATTTCGGCCTGCGTGCCGATGGCATCCGTTCGCCGAACTCCTGGTTCCACAACCTGGCCGACCCTGCGTTCCGGGACTGCGTCCTCTGTCACTCGCGGATCCACGGCTCGAACGCCGATCCGAAGTTTCGACGATGAGAAGGTACTGCTTCCTACTCGTGCTCCTATGCCCCTCGGCGTTTGGACAGCAACCGGTCACCTATTCGGCCAAAGTTCCAGCGAGCTCTCGTGAGTTCAGCGGCTACAGAATCTCGAATTCCTTCGAATTCGGGTATCGATTCGCCAACGTCGGCGGGGACCATGACCTGTACCGGGCGAGCGTGAATTTTGGCGACGGCTTACGTTTGTTCCGAGGCAGGCTGCACGTCAACTCCCTCGATGGCAAGGGCAGCGCATTGGACAAGTTCTCGCTACGCTCGTCCGGAGCGGCAGGGGACCCGTATCAGGCCCACATCATCCAAGCCGAGAAGAATGGCCTGTATCGATACGACCTGCAGTATCGGCTAGTGAGGTATCACAATCGCTTGCCAGCGCTCTGGAGCGGCGAGCACGGCCTGACCGTGGAGCGCGCGATGCAGACTCATGACCTCACGGTCTTTCCCGGGTCGAACTTCGAGGTGCTGCTGGGATACGACCGAAATGGACGGTCCGGCCCGGGCTTTGCGTCCGTGGGAACGACGGACGATTTCGGCGTGCTGGACGCGCGCAACTACCTTCGCTATCAGGCCAACCTGCAGCAATCGAACAACCAGTACAGGGCCGGATTTACTGCGAAATTTGTCGGACTGGCCTTGACCGCGACGCACGCCGTCGACGCTTACGAGGAGGAAGGGAGCCAAGCCGACGCGTCCGGGCTCCCTTCCGCCACATCGAACATTCAGCTTGTAGAGGACTTCACCCGATCTCAGCCATTTCACGGGCGGACTTCGATCACGACGCTGGCCCTGCGGACCAGGAAGGACCGCGTCATTGGATTCAACTCCCGGTTCGTCTACGCCGGCGGCAGGCGAAACTCGGTTCTGACGGACTACATCTCGGCGCCGGGTACGGCTACTACGATAGCCGGTTACCGGGAGGCATTCATCGTTGGCGACGCCAACCGGGAGCAGAGTTCCGGCGAGACCACGATCGTGCTGCTGCCGACGCCGCGCTGGACAATCACCAACACGACGGCATTTCACAACACCCGCATCGATGGCGACGCGTCAATTGTAGAGATCGGCTTGTTCCGGGACGAATACCTGCGGTTCAGCCACCTCGGAATTCGCCGCATTTCCAATGCAAGTGAGGCTACCTACAGAGCGCTCAAGGGAGTCAGCATTTACGGCGGCTACAGGTTCTCGACGAGAAGGGCAAGGTCGTCGGACGCCTTGCGATTTGCGGATTTCGGATTCGGCCGGGAATTGAAGTCTGTGGACAACCAATTCCAGTCCGGCGCGGCGGGGTTACGCTGGCTGCCCGGGCGCAATGTTCGAGCTTCGTTCGACTTCGAAGTCGGCAGGGCCGACCGTCCGCTGACCCCGACGAGCGAACGGCGTTTTCACAACCAGTCGGCTCGATTGCGCTGGCGAGCGCGGGATTTCACCGTCAGCGCCTATTTCAAGAATCGAGGTAACGCCAACCCAACCGAATTGCTGGCTTACAGCTCGAAGAGTCGCAGCCAAGGCGTTCATGCCTCATGGCTACATCCGGATACGGGCATGGTCCTGGACGCGGGCTACAGCTTGCTGAACATGGATGTCTCGACGGGCATACTCGACCTGTTCGAATTCACTGGCGAGCCCGAACGCTTGCGCAGCGTCTATGCCGGCAGCATCCACAATTTGAACTTTGCGATTCGTGCGACTCCGGCGCAACGTGTGACACTGAACCTTGGCTACAACCTGACGAAGGACACGGGCGGCGGTGACTTCGACTTGGCTTTCGCTGAGCGATCGGCGTTCTCGCTCGAAGGTGCGTACCTCATGACCAGCCTGCCGATGTCGTACCATTCGCCTCAGGTTCGTCTCACAGTGGAGATGAAAGAGAATCTCGCGTTGAACTTCGGCTGGCAGTATTACGGCTATTGGGAGCGGATTGGCGGCGTTCGCGGCTTTCGCTCGCATGTGGGCTACACGAGCCTGACAGTCGGCTTTTGACCGGTGTCCGGGCTGAACGAGCCCGAGCACTCGACTGGCCGGCTTTGTCCGGGCGAATGGCCGCGCGAATTGCTGCCTGATCGCCGACAGAGTCCATTCTCCAGGCCACGTTCGGTGCCTGCGGTCTGGCGCGGGGCGGTCGTCGGATCGCGGTGGTGGCAGGCCGTCGGCGTGTCTTCCGGGCGGAGCAGAGCGCAGGAAAGAGGCCGAAAGAGACTTTTCGGAATGGCGACCGGTGGGCTTGGTCCTGGTTAACGGACGGGCGGAGATGTTTGCAGCAACAATTCCCCCCTTATCTTGGGGATGGCAGTGGATTGCAAGGGGTGTTGGTAGCGAGTCTGGCCGAGGCAGAGCTTAGATAAGACACTCATAAATAAAATGGTTATAGACTCTAATGGATGACGCTAGACATCACGGCATTTAATGTGACCGTTGCAGCAGCGTCAGCGGGTGATTGTGGCGTGGGGCGGCGTTTCTTTGGAGAGGCAATGCGTTCCCGAACGGGTGCTTCCTATTCGCCGCATTCGCGGCTGGGTTGGTGGAGAACCCATACGACCCCGGGTTGACACCCAGGGCTACCCTGAGCCGCAGCTTCCCAGCTCTCCCGTAACCGACGACACTGCATAGGGGAACGTGCTTTTTTCGAATAGTGCCCCGGGCGCAAGCCCGGGGGTTCGAGCCGAGCGGCGTCGTCAGGATTGATGTTGCGCAACCGAGAAAACGCCTATCGTGCCGGCTTCCTTTTCGAGCGGCGAAGCCACGGCGGCGGCCATCATTTCCGACCTCCAACGCAGTCAACGGTTAAAACCATATGATCGGTATTGAAATCAGGTTGCTGGATCAACTGGTGGTGGCCGCCAGCTTCGCGGTGCTGATCCTGATCGGCGTGCGCTCGGCCCGATCCAGCCAGACCGACGAAGGCTATTTCCTGGCGGGCAGGTCCATGCCGGGATGGGTCATCGGATTTTCGCTGATGGCCACCATCGTCAGCTCCGTCACCTTTCTGGCGCTGCCGGCCTTTGCCTACGGCGAGGGCAACTGGCGGAACTTCGTGTCCCATTTCGGCTACATCCCCGCCATCGCTATCGCGGTCCACCTGTTCATTCCCATGTACCGGTCGACCCGGGTCAGTTCGGCCTACGAATACCTGGAGCGGCGGTTCGGGCTCTGGGCCAGGATGTATGCCGGCGGCACCTTCATTCTGTTTCACTTCATCCGCACGGGCATGGTGCTCTACACGGTCTCCCTGGCCATCCAGTCGATCCTGGGCACGGGAGAGGACTCGGTGCCGGCCATTATCGTGGTCGGGGGCGTGCTGGTATCGGTCTACACGGTGGTGGGCGGTCTGAGAGCCGTGATCTGGACCGACGTTTTCCAGGGCATCGCCCTGATCGGCGGCGGCCTGATTTGCCTGCCCGTCATCCTGTCCCAGATTCCCGGGGGGTTCTCCGAGTTGATTCGGGTGGCCGCCGCCGACAACAAGTTCGACCTGGGCGATCCCACCTTGAGCCTTCAGGGGAAGACCCTCTGGGCCTACCTGTTTGCCGAGTTCAT
>JAPPDF010000017.1 GCA_028875575.1 Acidobacteriota bacterium | reverse complement strand
TGGCCCACGAACTGGGACAGAAGCTGGAATGTGGAGCCCATCTCTCCAGGCTGCGGCGCCTCTCCTCGGGAAAGTTCTCGCTGTCGATGGCCTGTCCGCTGCCCCAGGGCCGAATTCCCCAGGACTGGGCCCGGTTTCTGCTCTCCATGAACTCCATGTTGGAGGATATGCCCGGCATTCGTGTCTCGGCGGAAGAGCGGGAAGCCTTTGCCCACGGAAGGGCGCTGGGAGTCAGAAACGTTCCCCTCGATCATTCGGACACCCCCATGATCCGGGTCCTTTCCGACTCGGGCCTGCTGCTGGGACTGGCTGAAATGGCTTCCTTCCGGCACCCGGGCGGGCGCGGCGAGCAGGGCGTGGTCCGCCTTCTCCCCAAGCTGGTTCTGTAATTGGGCCAAGCCGGTCTCGGCCCTGATTTCACTTTACTTCGAGGATCCGACTATGCTACATTCCGCCTGCTTTATCGGCCTGGAAGGAAAGGATCCTCTCCTCGAATTCATGGTACTGACACCGGATCTCAAGAGCTCAGTGATTCAGAAATACCGGACCCATCCCACGGATACGGGGTCGCCGGAAGTCCAAATTGCCCTGCTGAGCGAGCGGATCACCTACTTGACGGGCCACTTCAAGGAACACAAGAAGGACCATGCTTCTCGCCGCGGTCTGCTGAAGATGGTCGGGCACCGCAGGCGTCTATTGGACTATCTGAAGACGAAGGATGTCGAACGCTATCGAACGGTCATCCAGAGACTTGGAATACGCAAGTAGCGAGCCCGGAAAGACAATTCGAGCTTGAACAATGAAATAGCGACTCCGAGCATTGCCGAATGTGATGCCCGCAGTCGCTATTTTAGTTTCGGCAACAAGCCGGGCCAGGAAACACTTCAATGATTGAGAAAACCAGCACCCTCATCGGAGGTAAGGAAATCACCATCGAAACGGGCAGGATCGCCCGCCAGGCTGACGGCGCCGTTCAGGTCAGCTACGGAGATACGGTGGTGTTGGTGTCCGCCTGTTCCAGAAGACAGCCCCGGGACAACGTGGATTTCTTTCCTCTGACCGTAGACTACCGAGAAAACTATTACGCCGCGGGACGCATTCCGGGGGGCTTCTTCAAGCGCGAGGGGAAGCCGAGCGAAAAGGAGGTTCTGACCAGTCGCCTGATAGACCGTCCCATACGGCCGCTGTTTCCGTCGGGCTATCGCTGCGACACCCAGATCATTGCCCTGGTGCTCTCCGCGGACGGAGAGAACGACCCCGACATTCACGGCATCACGGGTGCCAGCGCGGCCCTGATGGTGTCCGACATCCCCTTTGAGACCCCCATCGCCGCGGTTCGCGTGGGTCTGGTCGGGGGCGGCCTGGTGATCAACCCCAGCAGCCACGATCTGAAGGAAAGCCAGCTCAACTTGATCGTTGCCGGCAGTGAAGACGGCATCGTGATGGTAGAAGCCGGAGCTCGAGAGGTTTCCGAGGCCACTATGGTTGAAGCATTGGCTTTCGGACACGAACACATCAAGCAGATTGTCCCCCTGCAAAGGGAACTGGCGACCCGCCTCAACGTCCGGAAACGCCCCCTGGATTCGCGCCCGGTCGACGAGAAACTCTTCAATCAGATCTCCAGCAAAGTGTCAGCCGATCTACGGGACGCTCTCGACACCACGAAGCACGGCAAGAGAGGAAGCTACGATCAGGTCGACAAGGTCAAGGAAGTCCTGCTGAGCAGCTACCCGGAGGAGTCGGCCGACTTGAGAAGCGATGCGGCGGCTATTTTCGATCGCATCAAGGAACAGATCTTCCGCGACGACATCCTCGAACGCAAGCGGCGCCCGGACGGTCGTGAGTTCGACGCCGTCCGACCCATCACCTGCGAGGTCGGCCTTTTGCCCCGCACCCACGGTTCAGCTCTTTTCACCCGCGGCGAGACCCAGGCCCTGGTCACCGCGACCCTGGGCACTTCGGACGATATTCAGAAGATTGACATCATGGAGGGCGAGTCGTCCAAGCGGTTCCTCCTCCACTACAACTTCCCTCCCTTCAGCGTGGGCGAAACGGGATTCATGCGAGGGCCCGGGCGCAGGGAGGTGGGCCATGGCGCCCTGGCGGAGCGATCCATCCTGCCGGTGGTTCCCGCCGAGGACAAATTCCCCTACACCATTCGAATTGTCTCCGACATCCTGGAGTCCAACGGTTCTTCCTCAATGGCCAGCGTATGCGGCGGCATCCTCTCCCTGATGGATGCCGGCGTTCCCATCAAGGCGCCGGTCGCCGGCATTGCCATGGGGTTGGTCAAGGAAGGAGACCGATACGCCGTCCTGACCGACATCGCGGGGGCCGAGGACCACTACGGAGACATGGACTTCAAGGTCACCGGGACCCGATCGGGAATCACGGCCCTGCAGATGGACATCAAGATCGCCGGCTTGACCATGGAAATCATGAGTGAAGCCCTCCAGCAGGCGCTGCGGGGAAGGCTCTTCGTCCTCGACAGAATGCTGGACACCATTTCAGCCCACCGGAGCAACACTTCGAAATATGCTCCCAAGATCTATTCCCTTCGCATCAAGCGAGAGAAGATCCGCGATGTCATCGGTCCCGGGGGCAAGGTGATTCGCGGTATCACCGAACAGACCGGGGTCAAGATCGACGTCGCAGACGACGGCAAGGTCAACATCGCCGCACTTGACGAGGCGTCAGCCCGAAAGGCCATTCAGATCATCAAGGACATCACTGCCGAGGCGGAAATGGGCAAGATCTATCTGGGCAAGGTGGTTCGCCTGGTGGATTTCGGCGCCTTCGTGGAAATCTTTCCCGGGACGGACGGCCTACTTCATATCAGCGAGATCGCCGAGCATCGAATTCGGCAGGTCAGGGACGAGTTGAAGGAAGGGGATCAGCTGCTGGTCAAGGTCATTGGGATTGACGGCCAGAAGATCAAGCTGAGCCGCAAGGCCGTGTTGCGGGAACAGCGGCAAAAGTCGTCCTGAGGCAAGCGCCCGGCGCGACCCGGTGAGTTCCGCGCCGGTCAAGCCGCCAGCGGCGGGTGAAATTCACCCGTCAGGTTGGGGAATCTGCCGAAAATCTCGTCACGCAATTCCTTCGACAGAGCCTGTTGCCGGCTCTCCACAAACCTGTCGCCCTGACGAACAAACAGCCTGAAGCGATCCTCTTCGTCGCCTTTTTGCCTGATCAGAACCCAACGGGTTTTCGGCCCCGGCTCGATCCGATAAATATCGACTCGAGTCTGAACCAGGGGCACCGAGACGCTGTCGAGATATCGAGCTCGGCAAGGATCGTTCGAAAACACCGAGAAGCTCATTTCCTGCCCCCCGTAAAAGAACTTGCAATCCCTTAGCTCCATAACGCCCTCCCGTATCAGGGAATCGTGTGAGATTTGAGGCGCGCGCCCTGACCCGCGGATGTCGAACACAAGCCGCGATTTGACGCCCTACGTAACTGCCAAATATCTCTGATGCGCAACACCGTCAAAAGGGTTACCCGGAAATAGCGGTGTTCTTTTCAGGGACGCGACGAACCCTCATTTCCCACGGGGAGGCTGTGCTTTTTGAGACGAGCGCAGATTCGTTGCTGAAAAAGAGAAGTTTGTCCGTATCGACGTAACTTTCGTCCCTATACTCCTATAAACAATCGAAATAGGGATTTAT
Organism: Acidobacteriota bacterium; assembly: GCA_028875575.1. NCBI lineage: Bacteria > Pseudomonadati > Acidobacteriota > Acidobacteriota bacterium. The sequence continues at coordinate 19,033 of JAPPDF010000017.1, read as the reverse complement.
TACAATTTTTTGAGGGGAGGGACCGTTCAGGACTGTCTGCGGAGTTGTAGCGATAATGAGCCCGCCCGCGCATCAATGGGCCGCTTGATCATGCTGATGGCACGATTCATGCGGACGACGACATTCCCGCGGGAGATGTGACGGTGTCTGGAGATCTCCTTGGTCGAGAACCCCTGGTACAGGCGCAGCTCGATGACCTGGCGGCAGATTCCTGGCAGGAGATCAATCATCTCCTTAAGCAGGACAAGAAGCTCCCGATCCTGCGCCGGAGCTTCAGGGTCCCCAATGGGGGCTGCCTGGTCTAGGAGCGGATCCTCGCGGCGGCGAACTCGGGTTATGCAGAGGAGGTCGGGTGAGGACAAGTTGGGAGAACAGGCCAGGATCCTGCTCCCACCCGGGGCGCTTCAGTCGAGGCGGTAGTTGGGAGCCTCCCGGGTGATGATGACATCGTGGACGTGGCTTTCCTTGAGGCCTGCGGAGGTGATCCTGATGAAACGGGCCTTTTCCTGGAGTTCCTCGATTCCTGAGCACCCTACATAGCCCATTCCGGCTTTCAGGCCACCTACCAGTTGAGCCACCACTCCCGCCAAGGGCCCCTTGTAGGGCACACGGCCCTCGATGCCTTCCGGGACCAGCTTCTGTGCGCTGGTATCCTGGCCTAATCTATAACGGTCCCTACTCCCCACCTGCATCGCTCCGAAAGATCCCATGCCCCGATAGGCCTTGAAGCTTCGACCCTGATAGAGCACGGTTTCCCCCGGGCTTTCGTCGGTTCCGGCGAAGAGGCTTCCGATCATGACGCTGTCGGCACCTGCGGCGATGGCCTTGGTGATGTCCCCGGAGAACTTGATTCCCCCGTCGGCGATCACCGGGATTCCCGCATCCTTGGCAACCTGCGCGCATTCCGCCACCGCGGTGATTTGCGGGACCCCGGCGGCTGAGACCACCCGGGTGGTGCAGATGGAACCGGGACCGATACCCACCTTGATGCCGTCGGCGCCGCAGCGGATCATGTCAGCCGCGGCCGCGGCGGTGGCGATGTTGCCGGCGATGGTATCCGTCTCCGGGAACTTCCGCTTGATCTCCTTGAGCACATCCATCACCCGCTGGGAGTGGCTGTGGGCCGTATCCACGGCCAGAACGTCCACGTTGGCGCTCACCAGGGCCTCGGCCCGCTCCAGGTAGTCGCCCGTGACGCCCAGGGCCGCTCCCGCCAGCAAACGCCCCTGGCCATCCTTGGCCGAAAAGGGGTACTGGAGCTTCTTCTGGATATCCTTGACCGTGATCAAGCCCTTCAACATGTACTTGCTGTCGACCACCAGCAGCTTCTCCACCCTGTGCCGGTGCAGCATTTCCTCGGCTTCGGCCAGCGTGGTCCCGACGGGAACGGTGATCAGGTTTTCCTTGGTCATCACCTCCGAGATCGGCAGGTTCAAGCGGTCTTCAAAGCGCAGGTCGCGGTTGGTCAGGATCCCCACCAGCTTGCCGTCCTCGGTGATGGGCACACCAGAGATCTTGTAATGCCTCATCATTTCCAGGGCCTCGTAGATCCGATTCTGCGGGGACATGGTGATGGGATCCACGATCATTCCGCTCTCGGAACGCTTGACCTTGTCCACTTCCGAGGCCTGGCGCTCAACCGACATATTGCGGTGAATGATGCCGATGCCGCCCTGCTGGGCCATGGCAATCGCCAGGCGGGCTTCGGTGACGGTATCCATGGCCGCGCTGATGACGGGCACGTTGAGCTGGATGCGCTGGGTCAGCCGGGTTCGGGTAGACACCTCGGCGGGCGCGATGTCCGACTTCCGGGGGACCAGCAGGACATCGTCAAAGGTCAAGCCTTCAGGCACCTCCCTGGTCAACATGGACACTCCCTTACCGTTTCCTTCTTCAAGCCGCAGTCAGAGCGCAGCACTTCTTGTACTTCTTGCCGCTACCACAGGGGCAAGGCTCGTTGCGGCCGATTTTCCGCCCTCGAATGACGGGCCTGCGCGGCTCGGCCGCTTCCTCGGCAGCCCCCATCACCATTTCCTGTTTGCGCTGGCGGCGCTCCATCTCGCGAACCTTGTCCCTGTCTTCAACCGGCTGCAGCAGATAAAGATAACGTAGACTCTGCTCTTCGATACCATCCATCATCTGTTCAAAGGTAGCGAAGGATTCCTTCTTGTACTCCACCAGGGGATCTCGCTGACCATAGCCCCGTAATCCGATCCCTTCCTTCAATTGGTCCATCGCCAGCAGATGGTCCTTCCAATGGGCGTCCAGGACATTGAGCAGAATCAGCCTTTCGTACTGGCGCATCTCCTGCGAGCCGATTTCCTCGTCCTTGCGTTCGTACTTCTCCCTGGCCCTGGCGCAAATGGCCTCCAGCAGCTCCTCCCGATTGAGTTGCTCCACCTGGATGTTCTCGTGACGCAGATCCAGGCCGAACTGCTGGGCCACGGCCTTGCGAAGCCCTTCGCCGTCCCACTCCTCGGGATCGCTGTCGGCGTCGCAGTAGCTGTCGATGAACCCGCCGATGACGTCCTCGCTCAACTCGAGCAGGTACTCCTTCTGGTCGCTCTTGCTCAGGAACTGTTCCCTCAGTCCGTAGATGGTCTTGCGCTGCTGGTTCATGACGTCGTCATATTGCAGCAAATGCTTTCGGATGCTGAAGTTGTGGGCCTCGACCTGTTTTTGAGCCGATTCAATCCTCTTGCTGATCAGACGGGATTCTATGGGAACGTCCTCCTCCATCCCCAAACGTTGCATGATGCTGGACACCTTTTCGCTGGCGAAGATCCTCATGAGATCGTCCTCCAGCGAGAGGTAGAACCGGGAGCTCCCGACATCCCCCTGGCGCCCTGAGCGGCCGCGCAACTGGTTGTCGATGCGCCGGGACTCGTGACGCTCCGTTCCCAGTATATGCAGCCCCCCGGCAGCGATCACCTGCTCTCGACCCTGCTGAAACTGCTGGTCGACCTCGTCGAGCGCCCTCTCCCACTCCTCCTGGGTGAGCGTCGCCAGGTCCACACCCTGCTTGTGCAGCCGTTCCCTGGCCAGGAACTCGGCGTTGCCGCCCAGCACGATATCGGTCCCGCGACCCGCCATGTTGGTGGCGATGGTCACCGCCCCCTTGCGTCCAGCCTGAGCCACGATCTCGGCTTCCTTCTCATGGTACTTGGCATTCAGCACCACATGCTTTACCCCTGACTTCTTGAGCAATCCGCTCAATCGCTCCGACTTTTCGATGGAAATGGTCCCCACCAGCACCGGTTGGCCCTGCTCGTGCAGCTCCCGGATCTCCTCAACCACCGCTCTGAACTTCTCCGGTTCGGTGCGATAGACCACGTCCGGATAGTCCATCCGGATCATGGGCCTGTTGGGGGGAACCACCACCACTTCCAGTTTATAGATCTTGCTGAACTCCATGGCCTCGGTGTCGGCCGTTCCGGTCATTCCCGCCAGTTTCCCGTACATGCGGAAATAGTTCTGGAACGTGACCGTCGCCAGGGTTTGATTCTCCCTTTCGATCTTGACCCGCTCCTTGGCCTCTACCGCTTCGTGCAGGCCATCGCTCCAGCGGCGGCCAGGCATGAGGCGCCCCGTAAACTCGTCTACGATCGTGACCTTGTTGTCGTTGACGACGTAGTGCACGTCTTTCTCGTAGAGCCAGTAGGCCTTGACCAGTTGCTGTATGGTGTGCAGGCGCTCGGTGACTTCGACGTAGCGCTTCTCGCTGTAGTCCGGGTCGTCCGGGTCGGGAATGACGTAGTCGTCCATGCGTCCGCCCGCCAGAAACTCCTGGCCCTTCTCGGTGATCTCGACGTTGTGCGATTTCTCGTCGATAAAGCAGTAGAGCTGGTTGTCGAACTCGGACAGTTGCTTGTTGCTCATGAGCTGGCCTTCGACCTGATCGATCTTCTTTTTCAGATCACGGTGCTTGACCAGCAGGTCCAGATACTGCCTGTTCTTGGGATCGCCGCGCTTGACCAGCAGCAGTTTCTCCAGCGTCTCCTCAGTGGCCTGGCCGTCAGAGTCGATTTGCTGGATTGACTCCCGCAAGGCACGGCCCAGAAATTTCGTCTGCTGGGCACGGATGCGTTCAGCCAACGGCCGCATGGCCATGTAGGTCTTCTGCTGGGAACTCTCTACCGGTCCCGAGATGATCAGAGGCGTTCGAGCCTCGTCGATCAGGATGGAGTCGACCTCGTCCACGATGGAGTAGTGATGCGCTCTTTGGACCCGGTCGCCGATTTCGAACTTCATGTTGTCGCGGAGGTAATCGAATCCGAACTCGTTGTTGGTGCCGTAGGTCACGTCGCACTGGTAGGCCTTGCGGCGCTCGTCGTCGTCCATGTCATGCTGAACCACTCCCACCGACAACCCCATGAATCGGTAGACCCTGCCCATCCACTCGGCGTCGCGGCGAGCCAGATAGTCGTTGACCGTGACGACATGGACACCCTTCTCCTCCAGGCTATTGAGGTAGACCGGCAGCGTGGCAACCAGGGTCTTGCCCTCTCCCGTTTTCATCTCGGCGATCTTCCCCTGATGAAGCACCACGCCGCCCATGAGCTGCACGTCAAAGTGCCTCATCTTGAGCACCCGCCTGGCAGCCTCCCGAACCACGGCGAAGGCTTCCGGGAGCAGGTCCTCCAGGGTCTCGCCGGCGGCCAACCGTGTCTTGAACCGGTCGGTGTGGGCACGCAGCTCCTGGTCCGTCTGGTCGGAGAGGGAGGGTTCCAGGGCGTTGATCCGATCAACCGTGGGTTGAATGGCCTTGATGTCCCGCTCGTGCTTGCTGCCGAAAACTGTCTTGAGAAGGGTATCGATTACCAAAGAATGGCCCCTTGATCTGCCGTCAAGAACCTTAATTATGAGGGGATTCAAGACAAAGTCAAGGAGTCAGCCGGAGGGCCGCACGCCCCCTTACCGATGGCGCCGGCGCCGTTCCGGCTTCCTTCGCGGACAGCCGATTTGCGCTTGGTCAACCGGTTTGACAGCGCCCTCGACCGACTCCTATAGTGTTGAATTGACGACTACAGTACGTTCCGCACCCCTCCGAAGTCGGCCAATCTCCCATGAACTCCCCATCGAAGCCCCCTTACCGGTTGGTTGTGGTTGGAGGAGGAATTTCAGGGCTGGCGGCGGCTCATCGATTGCTGGAAAGAGCCTCAAGGCTGCCCCAGCCCGTCCGCCTGGACTTGTTCGAATCCGACCGGCGCCTGGGGGGTGTCATCCACACCGTAAAGGAGCAGGGATTCCTGCTGGAAGGAGGGCCCGATTCCTTCATTTCCGAGAAGCCCTGGGCGGTGGATCTCTGCCGGCGCCTCGGGCTGGAGAGGAGCCTCATCGGCACCTCACCCAGCCATCGCAGGACTCTTATTGTACGGGGCGGGAAGCTGCTGCCTGTTCCGGAGGGGTTCCACCTGATCGCACCCTATCGATTCGGCTCCTTTGCCGCCTCCCCCCTTCTGAGTTGGGCGGGCAAGATCCGCATGGCGGCCGACCTGGTGCTGCCGCGCCGGCGGCCCCTTTCAGCCAAGCACGATGAGAGCCTGGCCGCCTTCGTTCGCCGTCGCCTGGGAGAGGAAGCCTTGGCACGCCTGGCCCAACCCCTGGTCGGCGGGATCTATACCGCCGATCCTGAACAGCTGGGTCTGAGAGCAACCTTCCCGCAGTTTCTCGAAATGGAAGAACGCCACCGCAGCCTCCTGCTGGCCATGTGGCGGGACCGCAAGCGGCAACAGTCATCGGCTGATGGCCACCCTGCCGGTCCCCGCTACGGCCTTTTTGTCTCCCTGGATCAGGGATTGCAGCTTTTGGTGGATCGACTGCGGGAGTCCATACCGGCCCCGTCGATCCATTTGGGTTGCAAGGTCCTGTCGCTACGGCGGCTGGACCGGACTCCCCGTTGGGAGATCGAACTGGAAAAGGGCTCCCCGATCCGGGCCGACGGAATCTGTCTTGCGCTTCCGGCCCGCCGGGCAGCTGACTTGTTGGAGGACCTCGAACCCAGCCTGGCGGCAAGTTTGAGAAGCGTGGTCCATGCCACCACGGCAACCGTAAACCTGGCCTACCGGGCGGCGGACGTTCCCGTCGCCATGGATGGGTTCGGCTTCCTGGTGCCGGCCGTGGAAAAGGGGGCGATGCTGGCCTGCAGCTACAGCCACCGCAAGTTCGCCGGACGCGCCCCCGGGAACACGGCGCTCCTGCGTGCTTTCGTGGGCGGAGCGCTGCACCCGGAAACTCTTGAGGGTGACGATCACGAGTTGATTGCACGGGTCCGTCGGACCCTTGGAGAATTGCTGGGAATCACCCGCGCGCCTCTGCTAAGCCGGGTGGAACGCCACCCCGAGGGCATACCCCAGTATGGAGTCGGGCACCTGGACCTGGTGGCCCGGATTGAAAGCCGGATGCTCCGGTGGCCGTCCCTGCAGCTGGCGGGAAACGGGCTCACCGGTATCGGTATCCCGGACTGTGTTCGACGGGCCGAGCAGTGCGCCGATCGGTTGCTGGCCCGCATTTCTCACCGGGGGACGTGAACTACTTCAAGAACATACCGGTTCGGGACCAGCGGGTTCTGCTGAAGAAGTTGAGGGCTTTGCTTCCGTATTCCCTGGCGTGCTGTAGAACGGATTTGGGGCTTGGATCGTAGGGGTCGTCGTCGTAGGACCAGTAGATGAACAGCGGTTTCCCGATGATGTTCCGGCTCGGCACCGGCCCCCAATACCGGCTGTCGTGGCTATTGTCGCGGTTATCGCCCATCATGAAATAGTGGTCCGGGGGAATCAGGACAGGCCCGTGGGAATCTTTGGGTGCGTAACGGTCCTCTCCCAGGTCGAAGTATTGATAGGGTTCCTCGAGTCTCCTGCCGTCGATGTAGACTGATTTGTCCCTGATCTCTAGGGTCTCGCCGGGAAGGCCGATCACGCGCTTGATAAAGGGCACGCTGGGATCGTGGGGAGGCTTGAAGGCCACGATGTCTCCCCTCTCGATCTCACGATTCGGCAGAATTTTCAGGAGGAAATCCGGATAATTGGCCGGGAAGGCGAACTTGTCCAGGAAGAAATGATCCCCAACCAGAATGGTGGGCTTCATCGACTCGGTCGGAACCTGAGTGGCCTGAGCGACAAACTTGGTGAAGAAGAACACGAAAACCAGGCTGAATGCCAGGCTTTCGAGCCACTCCCGGGCCGCGCTCTTGCGCCGCGCCTTTCCTGGTTTCAGGTTGGCTTCGTCCTCGGCGGGCCACTCTTGAACGAAATCCTCTTTCTCCTCTGGCATCCTTCCCCCAAAGCCCCGCGTCGGCGGGAACTCCCCGGAACCGATTCTGCTATTATAGGGAATTTTGAGCGACCGCTTCAAGCCGCCCTCGGGGTGTGGCCCGACTGAGGGCAGGGGCCGATTGGCGGGATCGCGATCCCCGCGAGGGCAACCCAGAAGATTGCCGCCGGACAATGGGCGCACCTGGGCGCGCTGGTCAGTCGGTTCTCGGATTTTTTCGGAAACTTGCCATGGGTAATCCGACATTTTCGGTCCTTAACTTCGGCTGTCGGGCCAGCCAGTCGGATGGAGCTGCGCTCGAGCAGGCGCTCCTTCGGGAGAACCTGGAGAAGACTCGAAGGGGAGTGACCGCTGACGTCGTGGTCATCAACACCTGCACGGTCACCCGGACCGCCGATGCCCAGGCCCGTCAGGCCATCCGGCGCATTCACCGTCACAACCCCGAAGCCAGCATCGTGGTGACCGGTTGTTACGCTCAGCGCGCGCCCGAGGAAATTGCCCGGATGGAGGGTGTCACCTGCGTTGTCGGCAACTCCCACAAGCAGCAACTGGCGGCCCTGGTCGCAGAGAAGCACGTGCCTCACGGCGTTCCTGCCGATTGCGCGGAGTCGGAAGCACGATTGCCCGGCGGCGCCGAGGTTTACTGCAGCAGCATCTTCGAGTCCCGGGAGTTGCGATCCATTGCCGACATGTCAGGGGGCGGCAGAACCAGGGCCTTTCTGAAGGTGCAGGACGGCTGCAGCTATCGATGTTCCTACTGTGTGATTCCGTTTGTAAGAGGCGATTCGCGCAGTCTTCCCCTGACCGAGGTGTTGCGCCAGACCAGGCACCTGTTGAACCAGGGCTACAAGGAAATCGTACTGACCGGAATCCATCTGGGCGGCTATGGGAGGGATTTGCAGCCCGGCGCCCGTCTGGCGAGCCTGATCCGCCGGCTGCTTCTGCAAGAGCCCCTGCGGCGGTTGCGACTCAGCTCCATCGAACCCCTGGAAGTCACCGACGAGATCATCGACCTGGTGGCCACCTCCCCCAGGATGGCCAAGCACTTCCACGTGCCTCTGCAGAGCGGCTCCAGCCGCATCTTGGGTCTCATGCGCCGGCCCTATAGAGCCACCCAGTATCTGGAACTGCTGGAAAAGATCCGGCGGCGGGTTCCCGAGGCGGCGATAGGAGCGGATGTGATGGTGGGATTCCCCGGAGAGACAAAGGAAGATCATGCCCAGACCCTGGACTTGATCCGTAACTCACCCCTGACCTACCTGCATGTCTTCCCCTTCTCCAGGAGACCGGGCACCGCCGCCGCCCGGCTCGAGCCGGGGGTGCCCAAGGCCGTGGCGGCCCTCAGAAGCCTGGAGTTGAGGACGCTGGGCGAAGTCAAGAACCGTATCTTTCGGGAGTCCCAGGTCGGTCGGAATCTGCCGGTGATCACTCTCCAGGACGAATCTCCGCGGTCGACCCGGCGAGCCCTGAGTTCCAATTTCCTGCAGGTCGAATTGGCCGGCGCCGAACCGCAGCCCAATCAACTGCTGCAGGTGCGTGTCACCGGACTCACCCCGACGGGTGTCACGGGTTGCGTTTCCGCCGCCCCCGAGGGTCGGACATTCAGCCCTCCAGGATTACCTGGGCCACCGCGTAGCGATCGGTGTGGGACAGGCTGATCCGGTAGCGGGCAGCCCCCAGTTGGCGAGCCACCTCCAGGGCTTTGCCGGAGAGCAGAAGGTCCGGTTTGCCGTTGGTCCGATTGCGAACTTCGGCATCGCGCCAGCCGACGCCACTGCTCCATCCCGTCCCGATCGCCTTGAACAGCGCCTCCTTGGCGGCGAAACGAGCCGCGTAGTGTTGAAAGGGGTTTGGGCGCCCGTCACAGTAGCGGATCTCGCCGGGCGTGAATATCCGGTTCCGCAAGCGGTCACCCCGCCGCTCCATGGCTGCTCTCAGCTTGCCTATCTCGACAAGGTCAATGCCGGTACCGACGATCACGACTCTTCTGCCTCATCACGGAGGAGATCCCTTTTGCCTGGCCCCAAGCGGCTTGTGCCTGCAGCACCCGGCGCTGGCGGCCTGCCCCTGGCTGGTTCACGGTTTCAGCCTGCGAAACCGCGTGTCGCGGGACCACCCGCTGCCCGGCGCTTCGAGTTTCGAGCAATCCGGAGAGGATGTCAAATCCGTTCCGATTCAGAACGCCTTTGTTACCAGCCTGGCCGGAAACACCATGGTCCTGGTGCGATTGCGCCAATGCCATTCCGACGGCGTCGTTTGCCTGGATCGGTTGGCTCCGGGAGACCTGCCGGCGGAGGGGGATGCCGTAATTACCCGTCGCTCCGGAGTGCTTTTGGCCGTCCAGGTGGCCGACTGCCTTCCCGTGCTCATCGTCGACAAGTCCAAACGGATCCTGGCGGCCGTGCATGCGGGTTGGCGAGGCCTCCTGGCAGGGGTCGTACCCAAGACCCTTGAGGCCATGCAGTCCCGATACGCCTCCGATCCCCGGCATTGCCTTGCCGTTATCGGACCTTCCATCGGACCCTGCTGTTACCAGGTGGGCCAGGATGTGGCCATGCCTTTCGAGGAGGCCTTCCCCGGCCGCCCCCAGTTGTGGAGAAACTTCCAGCCTGCCGGACGGGACCTCTCCTCCGGAACCGGTCCTCCAGACGCCCGGCGAATGCTGGACCTGTCGGCAGCCTGCCGCTGTCAATTGGAAACCGCGGGGCTCCCTGCCAGAGGCGTTTTCAGCCATCCACCCTGCACCTCCTGTCATCGGGATGTCTTCTATTCCTACCGGGCTGATGGAGAAAGCACCGGACGAATGCTGGCCGCCATCGGCAAGATTCATTAGTCACCCCCCCTTCCGCAGCCTGCGGAGGATGTCGCCTCACCCTGCATGGGGCCATACTATGGGCCTGCCCGGGCGCTTGCCGACCGTTGCCGGGCTTTGTATTCCAACCGACTTTGGGTAGAATGACGGCCTCCCCACATTGCGCCTCCTTCACCAGACCCCCAACCATAAATTCGCCCCATGGACCACAAACACATTCTGGTCGTGGACGACGACCCCCATATTCTGGCCCTGATTCGGACCATCCTGGCCCAAAGGAACTACCGAGTGACCACCGCCGGCGACGGTCAACAGGCCCTGGAAAGCTTGAGAGGACCACACTTCGACGCCATGATCACCGACGCCCTCATGCCTGGCCTGGATGGCCCCGCCCTGACCGAGAAAATCAAGGCCGACCCCAACCTGAAGGATCTGCCGGTTATCATGATCACTGCCAGCAGCCAGCCCGGCATGGTCCAGAAGAGTTTTTCCTCGGGCTGTATCCTGTTCCTGCCAAAGCCTTTTACTGCCGCCAGCCTGATTTCCATCCTTCAACTGGCTCTTAGGCAGGAGAGTCGACTCAAAGGAGAACCCGGATGAAGATCGCACTCTGCAACGAAGTCCTGCGAGACCTGCCGTTCCCGGCCCAGTGCCAACGGGCGGCCGCACTGGGGTATAGCGGTCTGGAGCTGGCTCCCTTCACCCTCGGAGAGGAGCCTCACCGCCTCTCGGCCGACCGGAGGGCCGAGCTCCGCCGAGCGGCATCCGACGCCGGCATAGCCATCACGGGCCTTCATTGGCTGCTTCTGACACCGCCGGGGCTGTCGATCACCGCTGCCGACCCCGGCGTACGCCGGACAACCATCGAAGTCCTGAAGCGACTCGTCGACCTCTGCGCCGACCTCTGCGGCAAGGTGTTGGTCCATGGATCTCCGAAGCAACGCCAGGTGAAGGCGGATGAAGATCCCCTGGAAGCCTGGCAGCGAGCCCGCGATCTTTGGGCAACCGTCGCCGACAGGGCCGCTCAAGCCGGTGTCCGGTACTGCATCGAACCCTTGGCGGCGCACGACACCAACTTCATCAACACCATCGGAACCGCGGTGGAAATGATGGAGGCCGTGGCCAACCCCTCACTGGGCACCATGCTCGACACCCGGGCCGCGTCGCACTCGGAATCGGCCCCCCTCCCGCAGTTGGTGGATCGATGGCTTCCTTCGGGAGCCATCGCCCACGTGCACCTGAACGATCCCAACGGACGGGCTCCGGGCCAGGGAAGCCTCAACTTCGGTCCCGTCCTGCAAGCCCTGCGGCGGCACCGGTACGAAGGCCCGGTATCGGTGGAACCCTTCGATTACCGGCCCGACGGAAGCACGGCGGCAGCCAGAGCCATCGGTTATCTTCAAGGCGTCCTGGAGGGACTGGAATCCCCAGCCTCATGACCTCGTGCGGAACCGGCTATAATGAAGCATCCCGCAACCCCAACCCGGCATCAGGAGAGAGGAACCCGGTCCGCTCGTCGCCGGCGACTCGGGAGAAACGCGGGCTTGGATTCATGAATGGGAGCGGGGCCATCGGAATGCCGCATCGCCGACCGGACGGACGAACCGCCCTGCGCGCGGTTTCTTTTCTCTGCCTCTGGTGCTTGCTGCCGGCATGGTCGGCCTCGGGGGCCTACAAGAATCTGGCCGTCAAGGTCGGCCCGGTGGAAGGGTACGCCTCTCGTCAAAGCCAGGGGCCAGTGACCATCGCCGCCGACCCCTATCTGTCGGAAACCAGGATACGAACAGTCTTCGACATCAAGGGCCTCTCCAAGCTGGGCCTGGTTCCGATCAACCTCATCATCAGCAACCAGGGCTCTGACGCACTCTCCATCGACGTCGAAAGCATTACCTTGCTGGATCCCGAATATGGCTCTCTGCAGGTCCTGTCGCCCAGAGAAGCGGTCCATTTGATCCTGAGACAAGACCGTCGTCGCCGGGGGAACCTCAGCCCGGTTCCCCTGCCAAGGTCCCCAAGGCCCCCCTTTGTCAGGGGTAGGAGCCGGGTGGAAAAACATTTTTTCGAGATCAAGGACGACATCATTCGAAAATCGCTCAAGCGCCGAATCCGACCCCGCGCCACGGCCTGGGGTTTTGTCTTTTTTCAGCTTCCTGAGAGTCGGCGCTTGAGCGATTTTCGAACGATGTCACGGTTGGCCAGCTATAAAATAATTATTTCTGACGTAGAAAACAATAGAACACAACAAAAATTATTATATTTCGATATTGAGCTCAAGTAGAGTTTAGTCCAAATTCCACCCATCCACCGAAGCACCAGGAGAACGCCATGAGAAGAGATTCTGTTCTTTGGGCTCTCGCGATCCTGATGGCCGTCCATCAGCCGGTCGGGCTGGTGGCCCAAACACCCTCGGACCGCGGCGGCCCCTCCGACCAAACGCTGACCATCCAGGCCGGAACCAGGTTCAAAGCCTCCTTGCAGACCCCGGTCAGCACCAAGCTCTCCGAGGCAGGCGACCTGCTCTACTGGACGCTGTATGAACCGCTTCGGATCGACAGGGAGCACGTGCTGCCCAGAGGCATGGAGCTTTCGGGCCGGGTCACTCTCGTCAAGCGGCCTGGAAGAGTCAAGGGCAAGGCCCAGCTCTTCGCATTGATGGACGGCTTGGAGACCTACTACGGGACTGAACCGATTGCCGTTTCGGTGGACGCAGCCGACGACATCTTCGAGGATGAGAAAATTCGGACCGACGAGGAAGGAAAGCTGATAGCCAACCCGGACCTCGGCCACGATCTGGGAAGGGCCCAGCAGGGCGCCTCGATCGGGTCCATGGCCTCGGTTCCCATCGCCATAACGACGGGCAGCCTGGGGGCTGCCATCGCGGGACCCGTCGCTGGGGCCATCGTGGGGATTCTGCTGACCCGGGGCAAGGAAATCCGCCTGCCGGCCGGGACGGTGTTTCGAATGAAGTTTGTCCAGGACGTGGCGATTCCGGCCTCTATCGCCGAATTTCGCCCCGGCAGGTCAGCACGATCGGAGCCTAATTCTTGAGCAAGCGCTGGTAGAGGCGTTGCAGCTCTTCCTGGGAATAGTACTCTATCTCTATCCGGCCCCGGTTGCCCTTGGGGACGATGCGCACCCTGGTTCCCAGGGATGTCTCCAGCTTGGCCGCGGCCGCCTTGACATTGGGGTCCGGGCCTTTTGGCTCCTCCGTCTTTCCGGTGGATTTCTTTTGCTGAGAAATCAGTCGCTCGATTCTCCGCACCGACCATCCCCGCCTGGAGGCCTCGGCAGCCAACGCTAGCTGGGCCTGGGAATCATCCACTGCCAGAAGCGCCCTGGCATGGCCCATGGAGAGCTTTCCCCCCTTGACCAACTCCTGGACGGGCGCAGACAATCTCAACAAGCGCAAGAAGTTTGTCACTGTGGAGCGCTCTTTCCCGGTCCTGCGGGCAACTTCCTCCTGAGTTAACCCGAATTCGTTAGCCAAGCGGGAGTAGGCGCGGGCTTCCTCCATCGGATTGAGGTTCTCCCTCTGCAGGTTCTCGATCAGGGCGGCCTGCATCAACTGGTCGTCGTCAAGAGGCCTGACAACTGCCGGAATCTTGCGCAGTCCCAGGAGTTGAGCCGCCCTCCAACGCCGTTCTCCTGCGATGATCTGAAATCGGTCCCCGACCTGGCGAACCGCAATGGGCTGAACGAACCCGTTCACCTCCAGGGAGCGAGCCAGCTCGCGCAGCCTCTCCTTGTCAAAGATCTCTCGAGTCTGGAAGGGATTGGGTTCCAGCAAGGCCACGTCCAGCTCGCGCAAGCTCGTATCCATCTCGGGCTTGGCCGCACCCAGCAGCGCGCTAATCCCCTTTCCGAGCGCCTTTCGTGCCATGATCGATCACCTCCAGAGCCAATTGTATATAGCTGCCGGCTCCCTTGGACTTCACGTCGTAAAGAATAATGGGCTTCCCGTGACTGGGAGCTTCCGCCAAGCGGACATTCCTCGGAATGACGGTCCGGAACACCTGCCCCGCAAAGAAGGCGCGCAGGTCCGCCGCCACCTGCCGGCTGAGATTGGTGCGCTCATCAAACATGGTCAATAGAAACCCCTCCACGGACAAGCCCGGATTCCACTGCCTGCGAACCTGCACGAGCGTCTCCAGCATTTCCGAAACTCCTTCCAGGGCAAAGTACTCGCACTGGATGGGAATCAGGACGGAGTCTGCCGCAACCAGGGCATTGAGCGTCAACAGATTCAGTGAGGGGGGACAATCGAGCAGGACAAACTGGTATTTTCTGCGGAGAGGCGCGATCGCCTCTTTCAACCGGAACTCGCGTCGGTCGACGTCAACAAGCTCGACCAGCGCGCCGGTCAGGTTCTGATCGGCCGGAACGACATCCATCCCCTCCAGTTCGGTTTGGAGCACCCCTTGTTGCCAGCGGATCTCACCGGACAGGAGATGATAAAGGCTCTTTCTGAAGGCATCTTTTGAAAACCCCACGCCGCTGGTGGCATTGGCTTGGGGGTCGCAGTCCACCAACAGGGTTTTCATCTCGGCCGCGGCCAGGGATGCGGCCAGGTTAATGCCGGTGGTGGTCTTCCCCACACCACCCTTTTGGTTGGCGATGGCGATAACTTTCGCCAAGAGAATCCCTTGCGATTCTGGTATCTGAAGGATTTTTGAGTGCGAGCGTCCCGTTTGAACCCACTGGAAGCAGGACACTAGTAGCAGAAAGGCCTGAAAAACTCAACTGATCGGCCTTTCGCCCCCCCGATGTTTCACGTGGAACGTCGAAATAGTCCTGTATGTCCTTTTCATCCACGCAAATAAACCATTTACACCTGCTTGACTTGGAACCGGTTACTCGCGGCAGGGCGTTGGTTTAAACAAGCTCCTCGCCAAGCGCCGCTTCCACCCGCAGAAACCCCGAGGCAAGACCCATCCGACTCACCCTCCGCTGTCGTGATGTTTCACGTGGAACATTGGTTTACCCTGATGCCACTCACCAACAGCCGCTGCCGGCTCCAAGGCACCGGGATGGGAACCGCCCAATCCACTCCCGGCAATTTCCGGATCTCGTCGTTCCATATCCGCCTTGTGGTGAACAGCACCAACTTGATGCTGCTCTGAATCAGCCTGTCGCACCAAGCAACCTTGGTTCCGATGGCACCCAGGCCTCGTAGCGTTACCGTGCGCGGCGCAAGGCCGAAGTCGCAAGAGCTGCAGTCCTCCAGTCGCTTGCCGATGACAAACACACCCTCCAGGCCCAGCCGGCGACGAACCGTTTCCAGAAAGCTGGCCCGTTTAACTCGAGGCTCCAGAAGATAAACAGTAAGTTCCGGACGGTAAATCTTCAACGCCAGCCCCGGGAAGCCCGCGCCGGAGCCCACGTCCAGCAGCGGCCCGTCTTGTTCGGCCAGCAAGGGAGCAGCCAGGAACGACTCCGCAAAAAGGTCTCTCAGTATCTCCTCCCTGCTTCGGAGTCCGGTCAGGTTTACCTTCCGGTTCCACTGCTCCAACAGGCCCAGGTAGGCTTCTACCCTATCCCCTACAGGTCTTTTGCAGGCAATCCCCCACCGGCTCAAAAGGGCCTCCACTCCTTGGTCTTCGGTGAAACCGCCGGCTGACATTCGCTAACCTAGGTCCTTTCTCTTCTTTTGCGCCGATCGAGTTCCAAGTGGACATGGATGATGGCAAGCGCCGCCGGTGTCACCCCTGGAATCCGACTGGCCTGACCGATGGTTAGCGGCCGGATTCGGGAAAGCTTCTCCACGATTTCGCGCGAAAGGCCGGCAATGTTTCCATACTCGATATCCGCAGGCAGCGCCTTGGCCGAAGCCCGTCTTATCTTTTCGATGTCCGCTTTCTGTTGCCGCAGATATCCCTCATACTTGATCTCCGTCTCCACACAGCGCAATTCTTCTGCGCTTAGATCCTTCCGCAGTTCCCCGGGAAGCTCCGAGAGGAACTGTCGAATGCGGTATTCCGTACGTTTCAGGGCTTCTTTTGCCGAAATCCTGCCATTTCCCACGTGAATGCGCATCTCCGCCAGCACGGCTCGCAATTTCTCAATGCGCTGCTGCTTGGCCTCGTAACTCTCCAGATCGTCCCTCCCGATCAGTCCCAGCTTCCCCCCAAGAGGAGTCAGCCGCCGATCCGCGTTGTCGATTCTCAACTGCAGCCGGAATTCGGCCCGGGAAGTGAACATTCGATAGGGCTCGTCGGTTCCCTTGGTGACCAGGTCATCGACAAGGATTCCAATATAGCCCTCATCCCGTCCCAGCACGACCGGCTCTTCTCCCCTTACCCAGCGGGCCGCGTTGATTCCGGCCATGAGCCCCTGACAGGCCGCCTCCTCATAGCCGGTGGTCCCATTGATCTGGCCTGCATGAAACAGTCCGGCCACCCGCTTGGTTTGCAGGGAGGGAAACAGCTCACGGGGGTCCACGTAGTCATATTCAATGGCGTACCCCGGCCGAATCAACTCGGCCGCTTCCAAGCCCCGAATGGAGCGGACCATCTCCATCTGCACATCCGGCGGCATGCTGGTCGAGAGCCCATTGACGTAAATCTCATTGGTTCCGAGTCCTTCCGGCTCCAGAAAAATCTGATGCCGCGGCCGTTCGGGGAATTTCACCACCTTGTCTTCGAAGGAAGGACAGTAGCGAGGGCCAATCGACTGAATCCGGCCACTATAGAGCGGTGAACGGTTCAGATTCTCCCGGACCACCTGGTGCGTCCGTGGATTGCTGTAGGCGATGAAGCAAGAGACTTGAGGCTGGTCTATCCGCTTGGTTCTAAAGGAGAAGGGCGTGGGGTCCTTGTCCCCTTTCTGCTCTTCGGCCAACCCGAAGTCGATCGTCCGTCCATCCAGGCGCGGCGGCGTCCCCGTCTTCATGCGCCCCCAACTGAAACCGATCGCCTTGATCGATTCGGCCAGCGGAACTGACGGCGATTCACCGCTGCGGCCGGCAGCTCTCTTCCGCTCGCCGATATGGATCAGCCCGTTCAAGAAGGTGCCCGTCGTCAACACCACGGCGCGGGCGCCCACTCGGCGGCCGTCTGCCAATTCAACTCCGCTGACTCGCCCCTTCTCTCTCACGATATCTACAACCTCGGCCTGCTTGATTCCGAGACGGGCCTCACCTTCCAGCAATCCCCGCATGGCGACACGATACCGTTGCTTGTCGGCCTGGGCTCTCGGCGACCACACGGCCGGACCGCGGCTACGGTTCAACAACCGAAACTGAATCCCCGTCCGATCGATCACCTCTCCCATCACGCCACCCAGTGCATCCAGCTCGCGCACCAGATGGCCCTTGGCGATACCGCCGATGGCAGGGTTGCAGGACATCTGCGCGATGAGATCGACATTCATGGTGTAGAGCGCGGTATCCAAACCCATCCGCGCAGCCGCCACTGCCGCCTCTACTCCGGCATGCCCGCCGCCGATGACTACCACATCATGGTCTTGAAATGTGCCGCTACCCATCTCTCGTCCTCGCCGGCAGCTTCCCCCAGGTCACTTGCCTATGCAAAACGTACTAAAGATGCGTCCCAGAATATCGTCAATGCCGGTCTCTCCGGTCAGTTCGTTCAACGCCCTCAAGGCTACGTGCAAGTCCAGCAATATCACTTCATGGGGCAATCCTTGCTCGACCGCGCCGTCCGCCCGCTTCAACGCCTTCAACGCCTGCCCGATCCGTTCCTGCTGGCGGAGGTTGGTGACCAGCGCCCCTCCCTCCTCCTCCGCCTTCCCTTGGCCCAGGTCCTGCAGCAGCACCTGCCGCAACGTTTCCACTCCTTCTCCGGTCAAGGCGGAGACCCGGACCACGGGCGCCTCCATATCCCCCAATCGCTCCCCCGACCAGCGTTGCGGCAAGTCGATCTTGTTGATGACCAGGCAGCAAGCGTGCTGTTTCAACTCCTCCAACAACCTACGGTCCTCTTCCGCCTGTTCGACCGATCCGTCCAGCACCAGCAGCAACCTGTCGGCATCGGCCAACACCTCACGGGTCTTGTCCATTCCAATGCGCTCCACCGGATCGGTCGAGCTTCGAATCCCGGCCGTATCCAGCCAACGCACCGGGATCCCTCCCAACTGAGCATCTTCCGCAACCACATCGCGCGTGGTTCCCGGACGCTCGTTGACAATGGCGCGCTCCTGACTTAGCAATGTGTTGAAAAGAGTAGACTTACCTACGTTGGTGCGGCCTACCACGGCTACCGTGATTCCGTCGCTCAGCAACCGTCCCCGCCCAAACCCGTCCTCAAACTCCTGCAATGCGGCGACCACTGGCCGCAACTGGTCCAGTATGGCTTCCTCCGCCAGAACCGGCACGTCGTCGTCGGCAAAGTCGATCCCGGCTTCCAACAACGAGATCAACCTCACCAGTAATTCCTTGATCGGCTTCAAACGCCGAGACAGCGATCCCTCTGCCTGCTGGCGCGCGACTCGAGCCTGAAACAGTGTCTTGGCCTCAATCAGGTCCCGAATCGCCTCCGCTTGCACCAGATCGATTCTGCCCCGCAAGAAGGCTCTCAACGTGAATTCGCCCGGCGTTGCCACTCGGGCGCCAGCTTCCAGCAACGCCGCCATCACGGCCTCAAGCACCACCGGACTGCCATGACAGCCGATCTCCACCACGTCTTCAGCAGTAAACGATCGTGGAGCCCGAAAATAGGTCACCATGGCCTGGTCCAGAACCTCCCCCGTTTTGGGGTGGCTTATCCTGCGCAATCGCGTGGTCCTGTTCCGAAGACCGTTGCCCCGACAGCCACAGACAGCCTCCACGATCCTGCGGGAGTCTCCCCCACTCAAGCGAATCACCCCGATGCCGCTCTTGCCCTTCGGGGTGGCGATGGCTGCAATGGTGTCGTCAATCAGGGTGGGCATGATTACTCACCTGAAACAAACGCTGGCGCCTAGTGGCTGGAAACCGGTTCAAAGTCGAGCATG
>JAPPDF010000016.1 GCA_028875575.1 Acidobacteriota bacterium | reverse complement strand
CCCCCTTGAGGGGGAGTCGCAGAAGCCGAGCCGCAGGCGAAGGCTGATGCGGAGCGGGGCAATCGCGACGCCGCTTAGCAGCACCGACAGGCAGCGGCTCGGCTAAGCATCATCCACTGACCACTAACCACTGCCTAATACAGTCCGCCGGTGGCGCCGCCGTCGGCCACCAGCACCTGGCCGGTGATGTCGGCGGCAGCCTGGCTGCACAGGAACGCCACCAGAGAAGCCAGCTCAGCGGCCTCGCCCAATCGACCCACGGCTGTCTGTTCCGCCCATTGGGACTCGATCCGTGCGACGGGTTCTCCCTGCTTTTCAGCCTCCCGGGCCAACAGGTCGCCCACCAGGGGGGTCTTGAAGACTCCCGGGCACACGGTATTGACCCGGACGCCCTCCCGGCCGAATTCCTGAGACAACAGTTTGCTCAACGCCGCCACCCCTGCCCGGTAGACCGAGGAGAGGTAGTAGGGGGGATGGGGATCCTTGACGGCCACGCTGGTGATATGGACAATCCGGCCCCACTTGCCCTGGACCATGTGCGGTATCACCCGCCGGCACAGCCGCACCACCGGTAGAAGCACCCCCTCGAATCCGGCCCGCCAGGAGGCCTCGTCGTGCGAGAAGAAGTCGCCCATTTGGGGGTGGCCCACGTTGGTGACCAGGATGTCGATGGTCCCGAACCGTTCCAGCGCCTGGTCCACCAGCCGTTCCAAATCTTCCCCGCTGGCCAGATCGCATACCGCCGGCAGCACCCGGGCTCCGGTCTCATCGGCAATGGTTCGAGCCGTCTCCAGCAGCCGTTGCCGGTTGCGGGCGCAGATGACCAGGCTGGCCTGCTCCCTGGCCAGCGCCAGCGCACTGGCTTCTCCCAACCCCTGGCTGGCGCCGCAGACCAGGGCGACCTTGCCTTTCAATCCATAGTCCATTGTCCACCTCCTCCGCTTAAAACTGAAGTTCCAGGCGTTTCTCTCGAATGGGCCGGTAACAGTACTCGTTCATCAGAGCCACCGCACCCAGGTCCCCGTGATCCTTGGCCACGCCGGCATAGGACTCGAGGGCTTCCCGAATGGCCCGGTGAGCCAACTCAATCTGGCGTCCGGCCTCCTTTTTCCGCCCCTCCCGCAGTGCCCGGCCG
Organism: Acidobacteriota bacterium; assembly: GCA_028875575.1. Taxonomy (NCBI): domain Bacteria; kingdom Pseudomonadati; phylum Acidobacteriota; species Acidobacteriota bacterium. The sequence goes on along the minus strand of JAPPDF010000016.1, from coordinate 43,766 downwards.
GTCGCCCCGAAGGCATCGGCGGCTTCCAGATAGCGCACGGCAAAACGGAGCCGCTCCACAAAATATCGGGTGTAGTCCGTTCCCTCGGGCCGGCTGCGCCGCTGGGCCTCTTCCATCTGTCGGAGCGCCTCGGTGTAAAGCTGACGATCCTGTCTGAGATCCTCCGACAGCCCTCCACTCTCATAGTGCTTGGTCATCATCCCCGGTACGGGAAACCCGAACCCCAGGCCATGCTGATCCAGGCCCAGGGTGATTTTTTCGATGAGGGCGAAGGCCTCGAGGGCCGGCTCCACCGCCTCCGGCCCGCACACGTGCCGGACCTGGTCGGCATAGGCCTTCTCCGGCGTCATGCCGGCATCCCAACTGGCCCGGCTCAGATAGTGCACGGTCGGGTCGAGGTCTCCGACGGTCCAGTAGCGGGTGTAGAAGCCCGCCCAGCCGTTTTGGCGGAGCAGTTGGGTCAACCGGTGCAGGGAGCCGGTCGCCAGTTGAGGCAACACTCCTACATTGTCGTCGGCCAGGGTGAAGATGAGGGTGGAAGGAACTCCACCGGGTGGGACCTTCCTCAGCAGCTCCGGTTGGCGCAGCTGCCGGCTGGCCGTGTAGTCGATGAAGTTCAGCATCTCTCCGCCGGGCGGCAGCATGCGGGCCACCAGCGGGAACAGTTCCGCCACCACGCCGTTGTAGACGATCCTGATGTCCTCTCCCCCGCCGGGCCGCTTCAGCAGCTGCTTTTCCCGCAGCAGCGAATCGAAGAACCAGAGGCTGGACAGATCTCCCCGCAGCATGGTCTCCACCCGCTCGCCGCCTCCGGGGAAGGAGGTCCGGCCGCGCGCCCGTTTTCTAAGCCGGTTGTAGCTGTCCAGGTCCGCCCCCGGATAGCGGGCCGTCAAACGCCGGTAGGCCCTGGCCGCCTGTCCCACCCAGCTCCGGTGCTCCGGCATGCCCACGTGGACGTGGTCGATGTCGGGATAGGTTTCGACAAAGGCACGAAAGATGGTGGTGACCATGTCGCGCAGCCCCCGGTCCTGCATGGACTGGCCGCGTCCGGGACCTGCCGTGAGGTCGCCCAACTGCCGTTCCATTTCAGATCCCGGCAGGACCTTCATGAACTCCTTGGGCCACTGGAAGGGCTGAATGGACAGTCCGGTCTCCATCCCCAGCCGTTTGGCTTCCTTGAGGATGCCGCGAACCAGTCCGATGGCCCGCCGGACCATTTCTTCTCCGGATTGCGCTCCCACGAACTCGGGATTGGTGAAGACCTGCATGGAGCCGAACCGCTCCCGGCCGATGGTTTCCGGCCCGATGGGATGGCGGTGGCCGAAATAGAGGACGCCGGGAGGCTTTTCCATCCCCCGGAAGCTGTAGTGCACAAAGGGCTGGGCCGGCCACAGGGCGCAGTGGATGCGGTTGTACTTCATCTTGGCGATCTGGCCCAGAAAGCGGCGGTACTCCTCCAGGCTCCAGGAAACCGGGCCGTGCGGCAAATCGTTCACCAGGCGCCAGCAGCGAATGCGCAGGTTGGGCTCCAGGGCCAGGTCCAGCTCGGGCAGGCCGGACCATCGGCGCCGGTCGGGAAAGACGTCCTGGTTCACAAGATATCTCACCCCCAAACGCTCGCCCAGGTCGTACGCGGCCCACAGCACCGCCACCGGACTGCCTCCACCCACCAGCAAGGTCGGAACCGGACCGCCCACATTCCTGAGAAGCAGCCCCTGGTCGCTCAGATCGGGCCAGCTCTCTCCAGCAGCCTCGGCCAGCAGCGGATTCGTTTGGGGACGGCCGACCAGGATCACCGCCCGGGACTCTTCCCCGGCAGCCGGACCGACAGCGGCGGACACCTCGAACAGCTTCTCCAGCATGGAGGCCAGCTCCGAACCGGCCAGGCGTTCCAGTTCGGTGGCCTCGCTGCCCACCACAATGTCCACCCGTGGCCGTTCCTCCTTGAGCAGGCAAGCCGGCGCCGCCACCAGCATCACTGCAAGACACAACAGACGAACCCCCGATGGTTTGCTCATGACGGCTCCTCGAGTAGTAATGGATAGCGCCACCATTCTATGACAAATGTCCCCGTCCGCAATGAGGATGAGCAAGGGGCGATGATCAGTGCCGTCCCAAGTAGGGGCAACGCTTGTGGTTGCCCACCCTTGTGGTTGCCCGGTTGTTCCCGTTCGCCCGGCAAGAGCCGAATTGGGTGCTTACAAAGGGCGCCCACAAGGGGCGCCCCTCCAATCGCACATGGAATGTAGCCTGTACGAGCGATCCAATGAACCGGCAGGGCTAATGAACCGCTCTTCAAACTCCGGGCTTTTGGTGCTACAGTGTGCGGGCGCCCGCATCCCCAATTTTTGGTTACGGAATTTCCGTGGCTGATTTCACCCTTCCGGTGAATGGTCACTACTGAAGAGAAGGAGTCCCCAAAATGGAATTCAACCGACGAACTTTCCTGGAAACGGGAGCCCTGGGCATGGCGGCCTGGGGAGGGTCCATGGCCGATTTTCCCCTGCAGGGAAAGGCCTCAAGCATGTCTTCCCAAGGGTCCCCCAAGGACAGGCCACCGGCCTATCCCGTTATCTACAACTGGGACGGGGCTCCTCACCATTACTCCGAGTACCCGCAATCGGTGGAGCAGTTCGTGGAAAAGGCCTACGCCCCCATGAAGGATACCCAGGTGGGAGCTCACTTCTGGTGTACCGGCGAGCACGAGGCCAAGTGGCCTTCCAAGACCATGGAAATGGCGGGCGACTCCCAGGGCCGCCTCTACGACACGGTGTGGTCCATGCGGCACAACGAAAGCATCCGGGAGCTGCTGCGCAAGGGCGAGAATCCCTATGCGGCCCTGGTGAAGCGGGGTCACGAGCTCGGAATGCATGTCTATGCCTCCATCCGCATGAACGACAACCACTTCAACGGCCTGCAGCTCGAGGACATGGCCGAGGCCAGCATCGAAGGCCTGACTCCCCTGCGCAAGCAGCACCCGGAGTGGTGCCTGGGACCCCGCCAGGCTCCCAAGTGGTTCGCGGCCTCCTGGAATTTCGCCATCCCCGAGATCCGGGAACTGCGCCTGCAGAGCGTCACCGAGGTCTGCAAGCTGGCCGACTGGGACGGTGTCGAGCTGGACTGGCAGCGCCACGCTTTCCACCTGCCCCTGGATGACGCCCAGCGCCTCAGCTACACCCTGACCGACCTGCAGCGGGCCCTGCGCTCCATGACCCGCCGCCTGGGCCGGGAGAGGGGCAGGCCGTTCTACGTTGCAGTTCGGGTGGCCACCACCATGGAAGCCTGCCGGCGCATCGGCTACGACCTGAAGACCTGGGTCCGGGAAGACCTCTGCGACATGATGGCGGCCGGGGGTGGAGCCCTGACCGACTATGGCGTGGAGGTGGAAGCGTTCCTCGACCTTCTGAAAGGCACCGGAATCCGCTTTTATCCCGGTTTCGACAGCGGCTTCTGGGGCCCCCACCAGGGCCTGAAGCCCGACCGGGAATGGCATGAGGCCATGGTGCGGGCCGCCGCCACCGGCTACTGGAAACGCGGGGCCGACGGCATCTACTGCTTCAACTGGCACGCCAACGAGAGAACCCGCCGGCCCCTGCTGACGACCGTGGGATCGCTTGGAACCCTCAAGGGAACCGACAAGGTCTACGGGGCCCTGCACCGCTACATCGGCGGCTGGCCCTTCAGTGAACCCAAGGAAGGAAACTGGGCCGGTGCCGACCTTCACGACCGCCTCTATGGAGAGACCCCGGTAGCCCTTTACCGGACGCTGACGGAGGAAGGACCTCGCTTCCACGTCAAGGTCTACGACGACACGGTCCAGGAAGCTCGCGAAGGAAACCTCAAGACCGCCGAACTGCAGGTGGAGCTGAAACACCGCTCGGTAGCGGACAAGGTCGAAGTCAACCTGGACGGCGCCCAACTGCCCGAGCCTCAAGTACGCAACCTGGCTGCAGAGGATCCGGACAACCCCTCCGACGTGGCTGAAGACAGCTGGTTGGTGTGGAAGCTGCGTCCGGAACAAGCCGCCCGGGGCACCCATGTGGTCCAGGTTCGCCTGTTGAAGAGGGATGCGCGGCTAAGGCCGCCGCTGGTGGTGCAGAGCGTGGAGATTCACTTGAACTATCGGGGGTAGCGGGGGGACTGCGTTTGGGAAGAACGCTGCTAATTCGCCGCCTACGCGGCTTCGGCAGCGCGGGAATCAGACCACCCCGGGCTTCCACCCGGGGCTACCCTGAGCCGCAGCTACGCTGCTCTGTAAGGATGGCTTGTAACAGGCGTTTCCTCGGGCTACCCACGCCAATCGCAGCTTCGCAGCTCTCCCTAAACTCACGACACTGCCAGGAGATAGGATATTTCCATTAAATCGTGTGCTGCCTAGGGTGGCCCTGCCGGATCTCGTTCGCGAATGCGATCCGCCAGCACCTTGGCTCGTTCCGGGTCCAATTCCTTGAGAACCTCGTACTGCTCCAGCGCCGAGGTCCTGTCGCCTGCGCTCAGGTAGAGCAGGCCCAGGTTGAGCCGGACTTCGGCATTGCGGGGAGAGAGGCTCGCGCTTCGGGACAAAGCCTCGATAGCCTCCCCGGTGCGGCCCAGGCGGGCCTCGGTCAGGCCCAGGTTGACGTAGGCCCTGGCGGAATCGGGCCGCAGGCGCACGGCCTGGCGGAAGGCCGCAACGGCATCCTGCAGCCGGCCCAACTGACTGTAGGCCATTCCCAGGTTGGATTGGGCTTCTGCGTCCTCCGGCTTCAGGCGGACCGCCTGCCGGAAGAACGGCAAGGCCTCCCGGATGCGGCCCTTCCGGGCCAGAGCCACCCCCAGGTTGTAGTGCGCTTCGGGGGAAGCGGGATCCAGCGCGGCAGCCTGCCGAAAGGCCGCCAGGGCTTCTTGCTGAAGGCCCTGCCGCGCCTGGGCCAACCCCAGGTTCAGGTGGGCTTCGGCACTGTCCGGGTCGACCTGGAGGGCACGCAGAAAATGGCCGGCGGCTTCGGCTGCCCGTCGCCGCTCCAGGGACTCCCGCCCCAGACCAAGGTGGGCCTCTGCCAGCAGCGAATCGGACCGCAAGGCCTGCCGGAAAGACTCCATGGCCGGGCGGCCCTGCTGCCGGTTGACCAGCCCCAGCCCCAAATGTGCCTTGGCATAGTTGGGGTCGACCGCCAGAGTTCTCCGATATTGCTCGACGGCGGGGGCGAACTGACCCTGTCGCCTCATCACCTCGCCCAGGTTGAAACGGGCTATGGAGCTGCCGGGATCGATGTCCAGCGCTCGTTTCAGGCTGACCCGAGCCGCATCGTAGGCCCCGGTCTCAGCCTGAGCCATGGCCAACTTGACGTAGGGCTCGGCGAAAGCAGCGCTCTTTCGCTCCAGGGTTGCCGTCAGCCGGTCCAGGCCTTGCCTCAGATTTCCCGGAGTCTGCACCTCGGCCATCCCCAGATAGAGATTTCGTTCCCAGTCGGACAGCGACTGGGGAAAGTACAAAAGCGGCTGCTCCTTTTTGGGAGAATGGTCCTCCTTGAGTGGCGCCAGCAAATCCCGGTTCGGAGGTCCCCTCTGAATCAAGTGATCGGTCATGACCGCGTGCACCACGTCCTGAGCCCGCCGCCTGGGCATGTGACAAGCGGTGCAATCGCCGGGAGGCGTCTCTCCGTGGACGGCGGTCGAGGGTTGGTTGTGGCAACTGAGGCAGCGTTCCCGGTAATGCCTTAAGGCCTCTTGCCCCCGCAGCTTGCGGTGGGGGTCGTGGCAGGTGGTACAGGTCAGAGCACCCTCGCTCAGGCGGAAACAGGCAGACTGACGCATCCGGTAGCCGGCGCTGTCGATCTCGAATCGATCGGGGGGGGCCTCCGTGTCAGGATCGCCAAGATCGAAGTGGACGATGTAATCCGCCAGGGACTCGCCTGGCTTGAAGGAAAAAACCTGCCGGCCCGACCGTCTGAACCGCGGAGCCGCCGCTGCTGCTTCCAGATGACATTGCAGGCAGACGTCCAGCTGCCTTTCAGGGCTCAGCCTGGCCGGATTGACGATGGATTGACGAATCTGTCCGACCGCGGCCCTTTCACTTGATGCCAGCTTCACGTGATCGGCGCCCGGGCCGTGACAACGGTGGCAACCGATGCCGGAGGGCAGCTCGCTCCTGAAAACGTTCCGTTGGCCGTAGCGGTCCGAGGTTTCGGGGAGCTGGGGATAGCCGTTGTGACAGAACAGGCAGGAGTGAGTGACCTGGCGGCCGAAGTCCTCGTGGTCCGGACGGTCGTAGCCGGGGCTCATCCCCCAGCGCTGTATCTGCGGATACCAGGTCACCGGCAACTGCCGCAGCACCCCTCCTTCATCCAGGCTCAGATAGCTGCGGGCATGCTCGCCCGAACCGATGATCCAGGCCACCTCCCGTTCCAGGATGTTATTCTCGTTTCCGTCGGAGTCCAACTGGTATCGCCTCTGGTAGAAGCGCCCTTCCCGTTGCACCATCCGGTAATGCCGATTGGAGGGCGCATGGTGGAAGTGGTTCTCCCGGGTGTAGTCCTCGATCACGTTGTCCGGAGAAGGACGGTAGAAGGACCGGGCCATGGCCACTTCGGCGTAGCTCCGGTAGATCTCTGCATGGCAGGACTGGCAGACCTGGGAGGAGAGAGGGGAGTCGGTGGTGTTTTGGCCGGATCGGGAGTGGCCGGCCCAGGGCCAGAGCCAGACCAGGCAGACCATACCCAGTCCCACCCAACCCATTCGGCGGGCAAGTTCCGGAAGCGTCATTTCCAGGAAGGGCACTAGGGACCACCCCGGGCGAACGCCATCAGTCGCGGCAGAGGCAGGCGGATACAGCTGACCGGCCTATCTACTTGTCCTTCTTGGCGTCGAAGGTGGTCTTCACCTGAGCCGCCAGCGCCAGGATCATGTTGTTGGCTTCGGCGGCATAGGGACCCGAAGGTTCCAACTCCACGTATTTCTTGAAGGCCTCCAGGGTTCCCGGAGGCGGAATGGACCTTCCCTGTTCGTCCACCGTGGCCATTCCCAGCAGGCAGACCCCCAACTGATACTGGGAATTGGCGTGGTCGGGATTGGCCTCGATGGCCTTCCTGAAGGCGGCGATGGCCCCCTCGTTTCGCCCGCTGTTCACCAGGGTTGCTCCCAGGTTGAAATAGGCCAGGTCCGCGTTTCCGGGGTTTAATTCCAGGGCTTTGTTGATGGCCGCAAGAGCTTGATCGGTCTGGTCCATCAGGCCGTACAAAAGGCCCAGATTCATCTGATACTTGGCTCCCACCTTGGAGTCGGGGTTCTGAGCCAGAACCGTCAGAGCCTTCTGGTAGCTATTGATGGCATCGTCGTATTTCCGCAAGGCCCGATTCGCCTCCCCCATCTCGGCAAATATGATGTGCTGCCGCGGGTCCATCTCGGCCGCCCGGACATAGGCCTGCAGAGCCTGCCGGTAGCGCCTGGCATGGAAATGTTCCCGGCCCTTCCTGAACTCGTCGTTCATGTGGCCGAACTTGCGCTCTTCCTCCTTGGCGCGGTCGGCGGCGATTTCGGCGGCCGAGCGCTTGGCCAGGGCCTCCTGACGCTTCTTTTTCAACTTGGCGACCGCCTGGAGATCGAAGTCCACCTTGACCGGCTCGGCGTCATAGGCAAAGGTGTCGCCGGGCCGCTTGGTTCGGTAGATCCTCACGTTGGGCACGGCGTGCATCTCCGTGCCGTTCACCTGCACGCTGACCCGGTAGTAACCCAGAGGGATGGCTCCGTGAAAGTAGCGCCCCTTCTTGTTGGTCTTGACCGTGAACTTACGCACGGTCTGGGTGTCGTCAATGTGAATCACGGCGCCTTTCAGAGGCTTGCCGTCGACCCCCTTGACCTGTCCCATAACCTGCGCCCTCTGAGCCTCGCAAACCTCGGGGGCGACCAGGCCGAAGAGCGCCACCGCCAGTAGCGGCAACCCTGAAGACTTGACCAGTCGTGACATGTGACCTCCTGTTCCCGGCATGCCTTAGGCATCCGGAGATCTTGATGGCACTATCGGGGTCGGCGGCGACGACGACAATGAGCACCTACCTAGTGACGGCTCCGCTTTTAACCTTGGGCTCCCGGATCCTGCTGCCACCCTGCCTCAGGAATCCCAATCTGAAAGGAAGGTCCCTCCGACCGCTGCCATTTTCGTTGATATCTTCGCTTTGCAATCATAGCACCCTGTGCCGCTTTAGGGAATATTGGATCGCATATTGGATCGCGGAGCAAAGGCGCCTGATCGGCCTTTTCCCGGGAGCGCGGGCGTCCCGCCCGCATGCTATCCCGTTGCGTGCCGCTCAGTTTCCCTGCGATGCAGCACCCGGCCACTCTGCCGGCGGGAATGGCATGGGCTCGGCCGAGGCAGAGTCCTGACGCCGTTGCCGGTCGAGCCGGGTGGAGGAGATGGGCGAGTCCTTGCCAGTGTGGTGCGGGCGGGACGCCCGCGCTCCCGGGTGGGCATCCGCTTGCTGCGCACCGGCTTCTCTTCCTTTTCATAGGGCCAAAGGGGTCCATTGTTCCACTCTCGAATGATCCGTCCGGCAGGGCGGGGGCTTGACTTGTTTGTGAATATGGTCCGGGAAACCTGCTATTGGAGAACCGTCACCGTGGTCCGGGCGCCGACCGACTGGCCGCTGGCTCCCGGCGCCCGGGTCATCAGCGTCAGCTTGTACTGGCCGGGCTCAACGTTCTTGAAAGACAGGTTGAAGGCTACATTCACGGCGCCTTCTTCCAGGGGTTCAACTTGACCTTCGCTCAAGGTGATCAGCGGAAACCGGCTGACCTTGCCCCAGCGGTCGGTCAGTTGAATCTTGGCTGTCATCCCCTGGCTCTCCTGGGGATACATCAGGTTGAAGAGGGTATAGAAAAAGGTGACCGGGTATTGGCGGTCGATCCGGTCGTCCAGCGGAAGATGAATCTGGACGTCCCCGAAGATCACGGCCTCCCCGCCCTCCAGCAAACTGGCCTGCAGCTCGGCGCTCAGATCGGCCAGCGGCGTGAGCTGCTGGGTCAGCACCAACTGGCTGCTCTCCAGACCACCCGCGGGCAGGGATGGATCCGGGTCTTCGTCCGCCGGCGTCGGTTCCACCGATTCCGAGCGTACGAACTCCTCGGGAAGGGTGGGTTCATCCGCTTCTGCAACCCCGAGGTCAGCTGGAGATTGCGGGGCAACCCGGGCACTCTGGGGAATGGGCAGCGTGACCGTCTCGTCGAGGGACCCCATCCGGGTCCGGTGGCTTTCTCTGACCACCGCCTTGACATTGTATTCGCCCGCGGGAACCTCCCACTCCGTCCGGGTGGTGAAGCCGCGCTGGAGCATGGAGCGGTAGCTGGATTCGCCCAGACTCAGCTCGATGGTCTTTTGAGACCCTTCCACCTGCTGGCCGTCCCGGTCGTAGACCATCAGCACCAGGTGGAGGAGATTCTGGCGCCGTTCTCCCTCCTGCCGAAAGGGCATCCCCGCGATACTGACGTTGGTGAAGACTTTCAGGCGGTGGCGGTCGTCCCGGGTCGGGGAAGAACGGTAGTCCAGTTGCAGCGGAATCTGGTCGAAATTTCCCGGGGCGGTCAGGGCCAGTTGAATATCTTCGTTCTTGCGATCCTCCAGGGAGAGTGTTTTCCGGGGCGCAAAGTATCCCCGGCGGTAGCTGAGCTCCACGGTGGGCCGGTCCACTTCCACCCGGATCTTGTGGTATCTTCCGTCGGCCTTCTGATCGGGGGAAGCGTAAGAGAGCACATAGTAATAGGACTGGGTATTGCTGATCTGGCTGAGGCCCGACACCAGGTCGTTGTTGTCGGTGAACAGGACGCCGCCGGTTTCCTCGGCCAGTTTCTCCAGGGGGCGGCGCTGATAGGTCTGGTCGCGGTAGAGATCGGAGAATTCCCTACCCATGGTCAAGCCCGCGTTGAAGTCCTCCTGGCTGATTGGCTCGCCGGTCAGGTTTCTGACCTGGTCGTTGTTGGCGGCCTCGAAGCCGACGGTATGGAGTCCGCGAATGTCCACCACGTTGACGGCGACCCGGGAGCGCAGGGCGCGACCCACGACCCGGTCCAGCCTCCAGCGCATGGAACGCGTCGGGACGAATCCGTCGGAAAAGAGAACCAGGGATTTGCTCGCCGTAAAATGCTGCAGGGTCTGGACATGATGGCGCAGTGCGGCCACCAGCCTCTGAATAGCCCCCTGGGCTCCCGAGTACTGGTGAAAGGCTTCGGCGCGAACGTGCTGTTCGATGTCGCCCGGGTCCAGATCCCTCACTTCAGCGCACCTGCTGGCCTCCCTGAAGGCCCGGGTGAAATCGATTCCCCGGTGACCGTCCACGATCCGGATCACCTGCACGTCGGTCATGACCGGGCAGCGGCTGCGGTAGGGGCGGGACAGGTAGAACTTCCCGACGTGGAGGGCCTCGATCCGCTCCCGGAGCAGCTTGCGGTCGCTGGTGAAGGGCATTCGGACGCGTCCTGAAGCTGAAAAGACGCCCACCTGGTCCTCAGGCCCCATCTCCTCGGCAATGAACTTCTGCAATGCGGATACGACCCAGAAAAAGTACCTGGGGGAACGGGCGGTCAGGTCGTCGATGAAGTAGCTGATCAGCCGGGTGCGGTCTTCTGCCTCTTGAGTTGCAACCCGCGCGCCGGGAGTGGGCGGGGCCGTTCCCTCCCCGGTCGGATCCGTCCGGGACTCCAGTTGACTGGATTCCACTTCGAAGCTTTGAATCCGTTGGCGCTTGCCGTCCTCAAAGAGCTTGAAGTCCTCAACGGTCAGGTCCTTGACCGGCCTCCCGGCCCTGTCGGTAACGGTGACGTTCACCAGCACCACGTTCACCGGGACCCTGAAGGTGAAAGCTGAAGATGAGTTGTCGGAATTCGGCTCCTGTTCGTCAGGAGCAGCCGACACTGGAATGGGCGCCCACAAGGCCACTGTCAGCCCGATGGCTGGCAAAAGGGCACAGAGCCGAAGCCAAGTCCGTAGATGCATCTTCATTCGACCCATGACTGAAGAAAAGGAATAATATCGTTTTCTATTTTACACCATCGGATGGTCGAATTTTTTCGAATGAACAATTAACATCGATGCACGGGATGCACAGGATTTTTTCAGGAAACGGCCAGCTTGAAATCCTGAACGTCCGCAAATCCGCACCGGTTCATCGCCCGAGTCGGCTTCGGGTGCAGCACCCTCACATCCTGTTAATCCTGTGCATCGATGTTAAATATGAAATAGATATCGATTCCACTGCCTGGCAGCCTACAATCCCTCAACCGCATCAGCCCTCGCCTTCCGGAAGCAATGCAACCCGCCAGGCCGCCCCTACTTGGGACTGGCTTTCAATCTCGAAATGTGCAATATGAGAATATCCCATCGCTCCGGAGCAGGCATGTCGGCAAAAACCCTCACTTTGGCACTGTTGGCTGTCCTGCTGAGTCTGCACCTGGCCGGGGCCTCCGCGACCCCGCCCGGGGGAGAAACTCCCCAGGGAACCGAGCGTCAAAAGCAGGTGGTGCAGTACCTGTTCGACTTCCTGGACCAGAAGGAAGGGGCTCTGGAAGCCTTCGAGGCCGAATGGGAGATGAGCCTGGCTCCCATGGTGGTGGAAACGCTGCGTTTTTTCGCCCCGCGCCAGGAAATTCTGTTCGACGACGAGACCCCGGCAGGCAAGTTGTGGGACCTGCTGGAGAGAAAGACCGGCCAGGATGTGGATCGGGATCTATACCCCATGATGGAGTGGGTGTGGGAACAGGATTTCGAAATGCATCCCTTCTATCCGGCCTTCAAGGCAGAAATCCACGCCCCCATCGACGAGCGGTTTCATTGGTGGTTCTATCCGGGCATGAAGCATACGATCCGCCTGGACGAGATCGTGTGGGGCGGGGTGAAGGTGGACGGCATCCCCCCTCTGGAGCATCCCCGGTTCATCGAAGCCGGCGAGGCAGCCTATCTGGACGGGACCGACGTGATTTTCGGGGTATACCTCAACGGGGAAGCCAAAGCCTATCCCAAGCGCATCCTGGCCTGGCACGAGCTGTTCAATGACACCGTGGGCGGCATGGACGTCACCTGCGCCTACTGTACCCTGTGCGGGTCAGCCGTTCTCTACGACCAGCGGATCGGCAAGCGGCAGTTCGATTTCGGGACCAGCGGCTTTCTCTTCCGCTCCAACAAATTGATGTGGGATCGCCAGACCCGCTCGCTCTGGTCGGCCCTGGAAGGGGTTCCCGTCACCGGCAAGCTGGTGGAGTCCGAACTGAAGCTGAAACGGCTTCCCATCGTGACCACCACCTGGAACGCCTGGAGAAAGAGCCACCCCCGAACCCGCGTGCTCTCCCTGGAAACCGGCCACCGGCGGGATTATGGCGAGGGCGTGGCCTACCGCGCCTATTTCGCGACTCAAGAACTCATGTTTCCAGTCCGCTATCGGGACAGCAGGCTAAGCAACAAACAGGAGGTAGTGGCCCTGCTGCTGGAGGGAGAGGCAGTGGCTTATGACACCGACTTCCTGGGAGAGAACCCGCTCTATCAGGACCGGGTGGGCAAAAGGGCGCTCGTCATCCTGACCGACCGGTCGGGAGCCAACCGGGTCTACGACGCCACCGGAGTGACCTTCACCCGCTGGAACCGCAAGGCCAGGCTGACCGACAGCCGCAGGCAATCCTGGTCGGTCAGCGAGGAGGCCCTTACCAACAAAGCCGGAGAGAAACGCTTGCGGCTTCCCGCCCATCGGGCTTTCTGGTTCGGCTGGCACAACCAGTTCCCCAATTCCCGCCTGGTGCATTGATCTTGTCCCCTTGGTGTCACGACGTCACGGGATGAAGGCCACCCATCACTCTTGCTCCTCGAGGGGGGCGCCGCCTTGTCGGGCGGCAGTCCTGCCGATGCGGCGGAACCGCCCCGCTTCGTTCCCCTTCGTGGATAACTTTTTCAGGTTGTTTCAGGCGGGGTCGGACTTCCGGGGAAAGCCTCAGGGAGCCGGTTGCCGGTTGATCTGCTCCATCAACTCTGCCGCCTTGGCTTCATCCAGATCTCTCAGTTTGCCGTACTGCTCCAGGGCCAAGGCCCTGTCCCCTACCGCCAGATGGGCCAGCCCGAGATAAAGGCGGGCCTCGGCGTTGCCGGGCTGAAGACGAAGAACCTGCCTGAAGGCGGGGATGGCCTGGCGCGGCTGTCCCAACTGGGCATGGGCTTCCCCAATGAACTGGTGCAGTTGCACCAGGTCGGGCTTGATGCGTGTGGCTCCTTGAAAAGCCTGGATGGCGTCCGGCAATCGCCCCGTTTGCACGTAGGCCGTTCCAAGACGAAGGTGAGCCTGCAATGAATCGGGCTGCAGGCGCACGACTTCCTTGAAGGCTTCACTGGCTTCCTGGTGCCGATCCAGTTGGCCGAGGGCCGCCCCCAGGTTGGAGTAGGCTTCGGCAAAGTCGGGCTTGACCTCGATGGCCTTCTGGAAGGACTCCACCGCCTGCGGGAATTGCCTCGCCTGGCCGTAAGCCAGACCCAGTTTCAGACGGGTTTGGACGTCCTCCGGATCGATGCGGACCACTTGAGCCAGGGCCTCTGCAGCCTCCCGCCATCGCCCCAATTGGCCCAGAACCAGACCCAGGTTGGAATAGGCCTCGCCGTAGTCGGGTTCGATCCTGACCGCCTGCCGAAAGGCTTCCACCGCCTCCGGCAAGCGCCCTGTTTGGCCATAGGCTACTCCCAAGCTGGAATGGGCTTCGGCATAGTCCGGCCTGAGGTCGATGGCTTTTTCGAAGGCCTGGATGGCTTCCTCCCGCCGCCCCAGCTCGTTCTGGGACAGACCCAGGTTGTAGTGGGCTTCGGCGTCATCCGGCTTGAGGGAGATGGCCTGCCGGAAAGCGCTGACCGCTTGCCGGTGTCGGCCCACCCCCGCCCGAGCCACCCCCAGCGAGCGGTATACCCCGGGGTTATTGGGTTCGATCTGCAAAGCGCGATGAAACTCCCGGGTGGCTTCTTCAACCTGACCCTGCTGCAGAAAAACGGTTCCTGAATTGGCATGCGCTTCCGCCGAAAGAAAATCGCTGCGCACAGCCAGTCGAAAGTGTTCCAGCGCCCCCTCGATCTGTTGTCGCTCCTTCAGGATCAGTCCCAGGCCGTTGTGGGCGGCGGCGTGGCCGGGTTTGAGGCGAAGGGCGTGCCGGTATTGCTCGGCCGCCTCGTCCGGACGGCCCTGCCGCCTCAGCACCTCCCCCAGTTGAAAGCGGGCGGGCGCCAGCTCCGGATCGGCCTCCAGGGCTTTTCTCAGATGGATTCCGGCTTGATCCAGGTCCCCCGACTCCACCTGCACCAGGGCCAACTGAAGATAGGGTTCAGGACTGGTCCCCTGCCATCGTGGAAGGGCCAGCTTGAGCCGGTCCACCCCCCGGGCAGAATGGGCCGGGGACCGAATCTGTCCCAATCCCCGGTAAATTTCCCGTTCCGAATCGGGCAACGCATCCGGCTGGTGCAACACCACCCCGTCGGGCTTGGGGGAGTGGTCTTCCTTGAGGGGCGCCAGCAGGTCCTCTTGGGGAGGGTGGCGCTGGATGAAGTGATCGGTCATCACCACGTGAACCGCGTCCTGGGTGCGGCGCTGGGGCATATGGCAGCTCGCGCAATCGCTCTCTCCGGGCTGTGGATGGGCCTCGGGCGACACCTCGGCGTGACAGTCCATACAACGTTCCCGATAGTGCCGCACCGCTTTCTCCCCGCGGGGAGCGTGATGGGGATCGTGGCAGGTGGTGCAGGTCATCTTTCCCCGGCTCTGGATGAAGCAGGGCGACCGGCGCAAGCGATAGCTGCTGCTGTCCACCTCGAACCGCTCGCTCAACTCCCCTGTCTTGGGATCGACCAGGTCGAACCGGACAGAGTAATTCGCCAGGGGCTCGCCCGGCCTGTAGGAGTAGATCGAACGACCGAAGCGCTGGATATGCGGGCCGGCCGTGGCCACCGGCAGGTGGCACTGCATGCAGACCTCCATTTCCCGTTCGGGTCCCAGACGGACCGGATTCACAACGGTCCGGCGGATGTCGGCCGCATCCGCCCTGCCGCTGGAAACCATCTCCAGGTGACGGCTTCCGGGGCCGTGGCAGCGCTGGCAGTCGATCCCCGACGGCAGTTCCCGGGGGAAACGGCTGTCGAGCCCAAGACGATCCGACGGTTCCGGAAGGGGCGGATAGGCGTTATGGCAGAACATGCAGGCATGAGTCACCTGCCGGCTGAAATCCTCATGGTCGGGCCTGTCGTAGCCCGGACTCATGGCCCAGCGCTGCTCCTGGGTATACCAGCTCACCGGCAGTTCCCTCAGCACGCCGCCGGCGTCCAGATTGAGATAGCTGCGGGCGTGGTTTCCCGAGCCGATGATGTGGGTGGCCTCCATCTCGAAGACGTTGTGCTCCCGCCCCTGGGCATCCAGTTGGTAGCGCCTCTGGTAAAAGCGCCCGTCGCGCTGAAGCATCCGATAGTGGCGGTTGGAGAGCTCATGGTAGTAGTGGTTGTTGACCTTGTAGTCCTCGATGACGTTCTCCGCCGAGGGGAGATAGAATGAGCGGCCCATGGCGACTTTTTGGTAGCTGTCAGAAATGTCGGAGTGACAGGGCTGGCAGAGTTGCGGGTCGACATACTCGGCGGGGGCGTCCGGCTTCGAAGCCTTGAAGACGGTCTGTTGCCCTGCCAGGACAGCCCAGGCCACTACCGTGGCGAGAGTCCAGAGCAATCCGGCGGATGGATACCGCCACGAACTGCGGTGCCTCTGAAGATCGGCTTTTCTCAAACCAACGTTCCTCAAGAGTGGCGCAGGGCCGCCCAATACACTCACACCTTGATACGTGTTTAACGTTTCTTTGGAGAAGCGGTGCGTTCCCGACGGACGCCACTGATCCGCCGCTTCGCGGCTGCAGGGTTGCCGGAATCCAACGACCCCGGGCTCCCGCCCGGGGCTACCCTGAGCCGCAGCTACGCTGCTCTATAAGGAAGGCTCGTAGTAGGCGTTTGCTCGACCTACCCACTCCTACCGCAGCTTCGCAGCTCTCTCCTAACCCACAACACTGCCCGGGGATAGAAAATTCCCCTGCATCATCTCCGTGTTCTATCCCCACTTCCGAGTGTCCGCCAGTGTAAGTAATCCGACCTAATCCTGAGGCGAATCGCCGGGGTTCTGCCGGTCGAGCTGGTCCTTCAGCATTCCCGCCCTCCGGTGTGCGCCCAGGCGCTTCAGGATCTCGTGCTCCTGCAGGGCCTCTTTCCTGTTCCCCAGCGTGAGATGGGCCATTCCCAAAAAGAACCGGACTTCGGGATCGTTGGGCCGGATGGAGGCCGTCTTTTGAAAGGCCTCGAGGGCCTCGGGCAGCCGACCCAGTTGAGCATAGGCCAGGCCGAGACTGGAATGACCCTCGGCATCTTCCGGCCTCAGCCGGACGGCTTCCCGAAACGCCGACAGGGCCTCTTCCAATTGTCCCAGCTCGTTGTGGGCCACCCCCAGGTTGTAATGATAGTCGGCGTCCGCGGGGTTGAGTTGGATGGCCTGGCGGAATGCCTCGATCGCCTGTGTCGGTTGTCCGGACCGTGCCCGCGCCAGGCCCAGACTGTAGTGAGCCTTGGAGAGGTCCGGGTTGAGGCGAATCGCCTCGGCGAAGGCCCCCAGGGCCTGCGGTTGCCGGCCCAACCTGGACAGGGCCGTCCCCAAATTGAGGTAGGCCTCGGCGCTGGCCGGTTCGATGCTCAAGGCTTTCTCAAGCTCTTGAACGGCCCGGTTCCACTCCCCCTGCTGAATATAGGCCGTCCCCAGGTTGGCAAAGCCCTCGGCCAGAAAGGGGTTGTGCTGCACTGCCCGGCGAAAGTGGGCGATGGCAGATTCAATCTGTCCCTGTCCCTTCGCGATGAGTCCCAAACCGATTTCGGCTTCTCCATAGGTGGAATCGGCTGCCAGGGCCAGCCGGTAGTGGCGGATGGCCTGGTTCCACTTCTCCTGCTCTCTCAGCATGTCCGCCAGCCTGGTGCGGGCAGTGACCATGCTGGAATCCATCTGCAGGGCCTGGCGCAACCGAACCTCGGCCGCGTCACGTTGGCCGGCCTCCAGCAGAGCTTTGCCCCATTCGGCAAAGAATTCCGGGTGAGAGGAGGTCTCCGGGCTCAAGCGGGCCTTGAGCTTGGTCAGTCCCTGCCCGAGGTGGGAAGGCGACTGGATCTGGGCCAACCCCCAATAGATCTCCCTGTCCGATGCCGGGAGTGCCTCCGGATCGTTCAGAACCACCGCCCCTTCATGCGGCCTATGGTCTTCCTTAAGCGGGGCCAGCAGGTCCCGCTGGGGCGGACGGCTCTGAATCCAGTGGTCGGTCATCACCACATGGACCGCGTCCTCGGTCCGCCGCCTGGGCATGTGGCAAGGCACGCAATCGCTTTGAGCCGGTCGAGGATGGACCTCGCCTGAAAGGCTGGGATGGCAGCTCATGCAGCGGTCGCGGAAATGTCGAACGGCTTCCGGCCCCCGGGGAGTCCGATGGGGATCGTGGCAGGTGCTGCAGGTCATGGCTCCCCGGCTCTCCAGGAAACAGCTTGACTGGAGCAACCGATAGGCAGTGCTGTCGATCTCGAACCGGTCCGTAGACCTGCCGGGATCGGGTCCCACCAGGTCGAAGTGCACGATGTAGTCATCCAGCGACTCTCCGGGACGAAAGGAATAGACCGAACGCCCGGCCCGTCGGACCCGGTCTCCCCGGTTGCCCAGCGAGGACTGCACGTGACACTGCATACAGACGTCCATCTGGAGTTCCGGACTCAAACGGGCCGGATTGAGGATGGCCGCGCGAACCGCCTCCATAGCCGCCTCTCCGCTCGACAACAGATTCACATGCCGCGAACCGGGACCGTGGCAGCGCTGACAGTCGATGCCCGAGGGCAGATTCCCGGGGAAACGGCTCTGCTGCCCGTAGCGGTCGCTGGGCTCGGGAAGCCGCGGATAGCCGTTGTGGCAGAACATGCAGGAGTGACCGACCCGCCGGCGGAAATCGTCGTGGCGGGCATGGTCGTACCCCGGACTCATCCCCCAGCCCTTGCCCTGGGAATACCAGCTCACCGGCAGTTGCCGCAGCACACCATTCTCGGCCAGGTTCAGATAGGTCCGGGCATGGTTGCCGGAACCCATGATGTGGGTGACTTCCAGTTCGAAGACGTTCTTTTCCCTGCCCTGATCGTCCAGTTGGTAGCGTCTCTGGAAGAACTTGCCATTGCGCTGCACCATCCGGTAGTGGCGATTGGAAGGTGCGTGAAAGAGATGGTTGTCGGTCGTATAGTCTTCGACGGCGTTCTCGGTGGTGGGCTTGTAAAAGGAGCGGCCCATGGCCACCTTTTGGTAGTTTAGAAAGATCTCGGCGTGGCAGGGCTGGCAGGTTTGCGGGTCGACGTACCCGGGAGCCGCATCCGTCTCCGAGGCCTGGAAACCGGCACCCTGCTCGATCAGGACGACGCAGGCAGCCAACAGCGCGGCAATCCCAAGAAGAGTGGAGAGTGGAGAGTGGTTAGTGGAGAGTATCTTGATCGACACGTTAGGCATCCCAAAACACCCTGTTTCACCCCTTATGATCCGCCCGGCAGGGCCGAGGCAGGGCTAGCCACTATCCACTGATCACTATCCACTGCCGTTAAAGGTCCAGCTTCCCGTCGGTCATCATTTTCTTCAACTTGAAGGAAGTCTTCACCTTCAGAGGACCCTGTTGGCTGATGAATCGGGCTTCCCCGTCCCTCAGAACCACAGACCGGCCCGCCTCCGTGACCCGCGGAAAAAGAAAGAGAGCCATGGGAAACCGAAGGGTCTCCGGACCCACGAACTGCACCGGGTCGATCTTTTTGGGCTTGCGTTTTCCCGACAGGAGAAAGGTCTTCCCTCGAACCTCCTCCAGGGTGGCGCGGCGGTAGAATCTGGAGACCGAGCCGGTCACGGCAATAATGTGATGACGGCGGGATTGCCCGTGAAGCGCCTGCATCTGTTCCTTCAGGTCCAACCCCCGGAGTTGGCGAAGCCGGCCGATGGCTTGACGAGCCCTGAGGGAGGAGTACCAGAAGACTCGGTAGCGTTCAGCCGCCCGCCTGAGGCCGCCGCTTTCCCCGCTGCCGCGAGATTCCCCCTGACTGACGGAGTTGCGCGGATCGTCCAGGGGATTATCGGACCGTGAGGCGAGGCGCTGATCCACATCACCGGATCGGGTCGGGTCGGGAGGACCTTGGGGGTCCAGGCCGGGCCAAGCCGCTCGTTCACTTCTCAGATCTCTCTCGTAGCCGTCCCCCGAGGGGATGACAAAGAGGTGGGACTTCCCCCAAGGAGACTTTCTCAAGACCTTTCGAGCCTCCTCACGAGTCCATTCCTGAAAGGGCTTCCTCTGCCATTGACCGCCTGCCGGCAGGACCAGCCACACTCCCAGGACCATGAGGGCCACGGGCCCTGCAACTACGGCACGACCTTTTTTCAGAACCCACATGGGCCACCTCTTATTGATGTTCATTCGTGTCCATTCGTGGTTCGTCGTTGCCCTTCTTGGATTGCCCCCTTGAGCCTTCACAAATCCCTTCGTGTTCCTTGGTGTTCCTTCGTGGATATCTTTATTTTGCTTGTCGACCCACGGCAACGCCAGGCTATGGCTCGACCGTCCCGGCCGGCCGTGATGCCCGCATGACCTCTACCTTCCCAGCTCCTTCCCTGATGGTGAGAATGCGGTTGACCTCAAGATCCCGATACACCTCTTCGGTTCCCCCGGGCCAACGGATCCGCAGCGATTGGATCCGGTCGGCGGCACCCAGACCGAAGTGAGCCCGCAGGTCACTGGCTCCCAGATACCCTCCGCCTCCCATCACCTGGTCGATCTGCCGGCCGGCGGCGGTCGTCACCTCGATCCTGGTTCCCACGCCGTCCCGATTGCTGCGGGAACCGATCAGGTTCAGCAGGATCCAGTTCTTGCGGCTCCCCACCTGGTTCACAAGGAGATGAGGCAGACCTCCGCAGTTGTTGACCAGGATATCCAGGTCACCGTCGTTGTCCAGATCTCCGAAACAGGAACCGCGGCCGACCCGCGGCTCCAGTCCCGCCTGCCGGGAGAAGTCCGCGTGTTCCTGGAATATGCCCTGCCGGTTCTCCAGCAGCATGTCGGGCTGAGCGTAGCGAAAGCCGAACTGGACTTGCTCGACGTTGTCGAGGACGTGCCCGTTGACCACCAGAAGATCCTGATCCGCGTCGTTGTCAAAATCGAAAAAACCGGTGCCGAACCCCAGCAGGAACCGATCTCCCCGGGTGACCCCGGAGGAGGCCCGTTCATCGGTGAACAGCCAGTCCTGGTGGTTGCGGTAGAGGGCGTTGGTCTCCATGTCGTAATTGGTCACCACGATATCCATCAGGCCATCCCCGTCATAGTCGGCCGCGTCGGTGCCCATTCCCGCTTCAGCGTTGGCCTCCTCGTTGTAGCCGGTGCCTGAAAGCAGGGTCATATCTTCGAATCCGCCCTGCCGGTTGTTCTGGTAGTGGAAATTTCTGACGGTGTCGTTGGCGACATAGAGGTCAATCCAGCCGTCATCGTCGAAATCGGCCGCCACCACCCCCAGACCCTTGCCCTCCGGGTTGAGGATCCCGCTGGCTTCCGACACGTCCCGGAAACGGCCGCCGCCCAGGTTTTGGTAGAGCCTGTCGCCGACACCGTCGTAGTGGCCCGGATAACAGTAGGTCCGGATGTTCTTCAACTCGCAGAGGGGATTGGTCTCAAAGCTGGTCTCCAGGTAATTGGTCACGTAGAGGTCCAGGTCGCCGTCATTGTCCATGTCGAAGAAGGCGGCGCTGGTGCTCCAGTCGGAACAATCGACGCCGGCCTTGGCCGTGACGTCGCTGAAGGTCCCGTCTCCGTTGTTGCGATAGAGCCCATTGGGTCCGAAGTTGGTGATATAGACGTCGCGGTCCCCGTCGTTGTCGTAGTCGCCCACGGCAACGCCCATGCCAAAGGCGCCGTTTCCCTCCAACCCCGCCTTGGCGGTCACGTCCTGGAAACGACCGTTAGCCAGGTTGCGATAGAGCGCGTGGCGAACCGGCCCGGCGGCGGTGGACTCGGGCGTAAGGCCTCCGTTGATCAGCAGAATATCCAACCACCCGTCGCTGTCGTAGTCGAACAGGGCGCATCCCGAGCCGACCGTCTCCACCAGGTGCTTCTGGTCGGAAGCGCCCCGCTGGTGCCGGAAATCAATGCCGGCGGCGGCCCGGTTGTCGTGAAAGGGAGATGGCGGGTCGGGCCAGGCCGGTAATTCAGCCCCTCCCCACACGAGAGCGAGGACAACCGCCGCGACGGCAGCCAGCGTGCCCCGCCACCTGTGTCCACGGGTGAAATTCGGCAACCGATCCATTGGTGGACGCTTCCCCATACAACCCTTGATTCCCTATCTTGCCGCTTGCTCCCGCGGCAAGCCTGCCTGCTGCTTACTCTTGCCCCTACCGCCCAGGTCAAATTTCGGCAGCGAGAGCCGGCGGTACCGTCCTTCGCCCTCCACGATGCGAATGAACCGATCCACGGGCACATCCTGGAAAACCTGAGTTTCGCCGCTGGTGGGCCAGAAAACCTCCAGACGCGCGATTTTCGACGCCCGGCCCAATCCGATGGTCTGGCGCAAGGGATTGGCGCCGAAGGTGCCGCCGCTGTTGACGGTCTTGAAGATGGTTCGGGCCTTGCCCTCTTCCTCCACCTCGAGACGTATGCGGGCGCCGATGGCGGACCGGTTGGAGCGCGTGCCCACGAGTTGGACGGCGATCCAGTGGTTGCCGAATCCCGGGTTCTCATAGAGGGCGTCGGCGTACTTGTCGCCGGCGTAGGAACCGCCCATCTGCTCGAAGATGTCCTGATCCCCGTCGTGGTCGAAGTCGGCGAAAACTACCCCGTGTCCTTTCTGAAGGTGGGCAAATCCACCGGCGATGGAAACGTCGGCGAACCGCTTCCCTTCCAGACTGCGGTACATCAGATTGGGCATCAGATCGTGGTAGTCGGGGGTGCCCGTACCCAGATAGAAATCGAGATAGCCGTCGTTGTCCAGATCTCCGAAGTTGGACCCCATGGGTGCGGAAGGGCGGTCGAGGTGCAGCTTCCGGCTCACCTCTTCAAACCCCCCGGCCCCGTCGCCGCGATAGAGCCGGGGCAGCTCGGTATCAAAGGAGAGGCCCAGACTGGCGGAGGCCAGGTCGGCCACTTCCGTCATGTAGGCCGAGACGTAGAGATCCTGAATCCCGTCGTTGTCGTAGTCCCAAAACCAGGCCGGAAAGCTGGCCATGGGGCCGGTGACGTCCAGCTTGCCGGCCACGTCGGTGAAGGTTCCGTCCCGGTTGTTGCGGTAGAGTCGATTGGGCTCCCAGAAATTGGAGACGTAGAGGTCGGGGTAGCGGTCGCCGTCGTAATCCGCCCAGACCACCCCCTTGGTCCAGCGGTTGTTGGTGACACCAGCCTGCCGGGCCACGTCCGAGAAGGAGCCGTCGCCGTTGTTGCGGAAGAGTTGGCAGGGGAAGGGCAGCCGGTCGTCTTCGACCTCCCCCAGCGGCTGAGGCAAAAAAATACCCTTGCGGGTGGATTCATTGCCGATATAGAGATCCAGGTCGCCGTCGTTGTCGAAATCAGCCCAGGAGGCCGTCTGGGTCGGGAAGTGCACCTCTCCCAGTCCCGCCAGAAAGGTCACGTCGGTAAAGGTCCCGTCGCCGTTGTTTCTGAGGAGCGAATTGGGATGCCGGTCGCTGTCCCCCAGCCATCCCCCGCGCAGGACCAGCAGATCCACGTACCCGTCGTTGTCGTAGTCGGCCTGCAGCAGATTGATGCCCCCCAACAGCCCGCTCAGTCCGGCTTCCCGGGTCCGGTCCGCAAAGGAACCGTCCCCCTTGTTGACGAAGAAGCGCATCTGCTCGGCCGGGTCCCAGGTGGATACGACCAGGTCCAGGTAGCCGTCGTTGTTGAAGTCGTCGGCGCAGGCGCCGCCAGCCAGATTGAAGGTGTCGAGCCCGAGATCGGCCGCGATGTTGCGGAACCTGGGGAAGGGTGCATCGGACTGGAACGTCTTGGTCGGGATGAGATAGGCCCGGGGCACGCCCTCGGGATAGGTGCCCAGAGTCATATGGGCAATGTTCAGCAGCCAGCGGGACTCCAGGTAGGCAATGGAGTCCGATGCCGACCGTTCCAGCACCTGAGTGAAAAAGCGGATGGCCTGCCGGGACCCCTCCGGCTCGGTATGGATGCCACCTTCCCTGATGGGCAGGATGCAACTGTCGGGATTGGCCCGCAGGCAGCAGTTCTGAGTCTCTCCGACCCGCAGGTGAGACACCCCGAGCTGGAAGCGCAGCCGGATGGGCAGATCCGCCCGCAACAGGTTCTCGACTTGAGGCAACAGGCTGAAAGCGGCGCCGGAATGCTCCAGGGAGCGTTGCTCGTTGCCCAGTTGCAGTTCCTCTCGGCCCAAGTCGAAATGGAGCCGCCAGCGCGTCACTTGTGGAAAGAATCCGGCCTTTTTGCGGCCGCCCTCCAGCTCTTCAAGTTCCGCCCGCAGGTGGCGCGCCCTAAAGTCACCCAGCACCGGGTCGCGATCGGGAACGCGATCCCTGAGTGCCTGCAACGCCTGCAGCATTTTCTGGTGGCTGGACCGGGCCTCCTCGCCACCGGGTTCAGTCCCGAGACCTTGAAGGATTGCCGAAAGAGCCATCAGCAGCGCCAAAACCGCACCGGCGGCAATCGGCAGAGGGCCGGGCCGCCGCGCCCGACCGACAACCGGTTCCAATTGCAACCGCCGTCTGAGGGCCGACTTCGGTAGTCTCACCGGAGGAACTCCTCCTGCAGGATGCGCGTATGTATCGAGTTCAAATTATGGAAAGAATCACCAGATGGCGTCAAGGTCGGGGGCGATTCGGAGCCGCAAGGAGCGCCGGCTGAAGCAATTCAGGGACCATCCACAGATGAACAGGATACACAGGATTGGGTTTCAGGAGTCCCGCGGCCCATCATCCTGGGCATCCGCAAGCCCGCACCGAATCATCGCCCAAGCCGGCTTTTGGTGCACAAGACTCTCGTCCTCTTAATCCTGTGCATCCTGTGCATCGATGTTAATAAGGATGGGTTGGTTCATCCTCCGAAACAGTTCACAATCCCGAAGTGGCCGGTATTTTGATCCGTATTTTCGTATTCGGGCCTATTGGAAATTAAGTGACTCATTTCATGAGACTTGTTGCTTATTTCGACAACGATTTGCCAAAGAGGCAGGACGCCACTTCAAAATCTCGTAGATTGAATCCGGACACGAGTACGGGCACCGAAGTCAAAGTCGACCATAAACGACTTAAAATGAATATCTTACACTTTTCTTGCCCTCCTTGGAGCTTTGGCAATCAAATTGCAGCTTAATACGCGAGTAAAAGATCTTTAAGGTGTATGCAACACCCGAATGAGACAGATTCGAGGTCCATTCCAGACCCATAGAGTTTCAGGAGGCACCATGCTAAGCAAGAGCTTCAAGGGTTTCGTTCTGGCTTCTCTGCTGGCTGCTCTTTCCATGAGCGGCAGTCTTCACGGACAGATCCTCAACGGCAACATCATCGGCAACGTGACCGACCCCGATGGCGCCGTGGTGGTGGGAGCCGCCGTCGTTCTCCGCTCCGAGCTGACCGCGGTCGAGCGGACCCTCACCACCCAGAGCGACGGGAACTACCTGTTCTCCACCATTCCTCCGGCCAGCTACACGGTCGAAGTCGAGATGGCGGGCTTCAACCGTTACGTGAATACCGGCGTGGTTGTGGGCGCGGGACGCACGGTCCGCGTGGACGTGCAGCTCGAGGTGGGGGACGTGGCCACCGAGATCAGCGTCACCGCCGAGGCGGCCGTGATCGTCACCGAGACCGCCGACGTGTCCTCGGTCCGGGCCGGCAAGTACTGGACCCGGAATCCCAGCGCCCAGAATACGGGGGTCACCTTCGGGCAGCCCACCGTCTCTCGGGCCGGCGGCTACTTCGGCTACCACGGTACCCGCGAAGGCGCGGCCCACATGTCCATGGACGGAGCGGAACTGGACGCCTATCGTCAATATCTGTCTTCCTACGCGGTGGATGAAGTCAAGGTCACCCACACGGTGGCCCCGGCCAACTTTCAGACGCCGGTCAACATCCAGATCGTGAGCAAGCGCGGCACCAACGATTTTCACGGGCGTATCGAGGGGATGATGAGGAACAATGTCCTGAACGCCAACAACCCGCGCAACCACACCCGCCCTGTGGGTACGGGAACATGGGAAGCCGGCTTTGTGCTCAACGGTCCGGCCTGGATCCCCAAGATCTATGACGGCCGCAACAGTTCCTACTGGATGCTCACCTATATCACCTTCAAGAACAATGCCGGCGACCGCCAGGTGAGTCAGTTGCACCCCGAGGCGGCCTGGCGCACCGGCGACCTGTCCTCTTTCGGCAGCCAGATCACCGACCCGGTGACCGGGATGGATTTTCCGGGAAACATCATTCCCGCCGATCGCATTCACCCCATCGCCGTCAAGCTCAACACCTATCTGCGGGATCCCATCCCCGGAACCAACCGGGTGCCGGGAATCTGGACCTACCTGGCCGCGGGGGGCCGCAGAATCAACTACCGCTTCGATCACAAGGTGACCGAGACCTTCGAGGTTCTGACCTCTTACGCCGAGCACTCTCAACAGTGGGATGGCGCCGGAGGCTTCAACGATCGCTCCGTGTACGACTGGGCCGGGCCCTTCCACCAGAGCTGCTGCGCCAAGACCTTCGCCCTGGGCACCACCAACACCCTCTCGCCCACCCTGGTCAACGAGTTCCGCATCGGCTTCTACAACTGCGCTTCCTGCAACGTCTACCGGAATTACCCGCGGGGAGGCAGTCCTTCGGAAACCGTCGCCTGGGCGGAAGCCAGGCTCAAGGACCTGGGTCTGACCGGCATCGAGGCGCCTCCCTCCAGTGAGGCCAGTTCGGGACCCAATTTCCAGATCAGCGGGTTCACTCCCTTCAACGGCTGGGGGACCAACCTCACCCGAACCTACCAGTGGACGGTGAGCGATTCGCTCTCCTGGTACAAGGGCAAGCACAGCGTCCAGATGGGGTTCGAGATCCGGCGCCCCACCGACGAGTCCAACAGGGTCTGGAGCACCAACTGGGGGACTCAACGGTTTACCGGCGTCTTTACCGGCAATCCCTACGCCGACTTTCTGCTGGGCATGCCCGCGACCATGGCCAAGGGCAACCTCCGGCCCATCATCGTGAAACAGGCTCATTCAATAGGATTGTTCATCACCGACACCTACAGAGTGCTGCCTAACCTGACCTTGTCCTACGGAGTGCGCTACGACGTGTCTTCGCCCACCACGGATGAGCTGGGGCTCCACTACACCTACAGTCCGGAACGAAACGCCATTGTGGTTCCGGACGATTTCGCCATGGGCTTCATCGATCCGCTGTGGGTGCTGGACCGCAATCCCGTCATCACCGCCGATCAGGCCGGGCTGCCCAAGGGCCTGTGGCGCACCGACAAGGACAACGTCCAGCCCCGATTCGGTCTGGCCTGGCGGCCCAACTTCGACGACAAGCTGGTCATCCGGGCAGGATACGGCATGTACACCATCATGCAGCGGCTGACCCGGCTGGATTTTGTCGAAACCGGAGGGCCCTTCGCCCTCTCCTACACCTACAACAACGTGGACAACAGCAGCGGCAGGGCTCAGCCCAACTTCACCTGGCCGGTGGGACTTCCGGATGCTGCGGCTCTGGGCGCCCCTCCCATCCCCAACCTCAGCTTCGTGAACCCTGACTCCGTCTGGCCCTACACCCAGCAGGCGAACATCAGCATCGAGAGTGAGTTAGGGGGGCAGCGGGCCCGGGTCTCTTACATCTGGAGCAAGGAGACCCAGATGTTCTACCGGAGGGACATCAACCTGCCCACGCCTGTGGCGGGGGTGCCCTGGAGCGACGACCGCCGCCTGGTTCGCAACTACAACTCCATCACCGAGACCCACAACGGGGGCGGGGCCACCTACCACGCCTTCGAGGCCGTCATCTATCCTCGCAACCTTTTCGGCTTCACCGGGGAGATCGGCATGGCCTGGTCCAAGCAGATGACCGACGTGGTGGAGGTGCGGTTCAACAGCAACCGCGGCAACGCCAACGAGAATCCCCACTGCCGCCGTTGCGACCGGGCCGAAAGCAGCGCCGTGTCTCCCTTCCGCACGGTGAACTACGTCCACTGGGAAGTCCCCTACGGGAGAGGCCAGCGGTTCGGCTCCGGGATTTCCGGAATCATGAACCAGATCCTGGGAGGCTGGGAATTGTCGACCCAGACCGACTTGCTCTCCGGCCAGGGCGTCAGCACTCGTTTCACCGGCCCCGACCCCTCCGGGCTGGGGAAACAGGGGGGCCGTCCCGATCTGGTGGGAACCTGGAAGAGCTGGGAGAAGCCGGACGGCAATGACGACGACTGGTACAACGCCGGCGCCTTCGCCGTACCCGGCAACAACATCGGACGCTTCGGCAACGCGGGAAGAAACATCCTGCGGGCCCCCAACGTGTTCTCGATGGCGCTGGGACTCTTCAAGAACTTCCCCATCGGGGAGAACATGAACATCCTCTTCTCCTCGCAGATCAACAACCCCTTCAACTACGCCAGTTGGGGATACTCTCCCAACCAACCGACCTTCAACATCAACTCCCCCACCGCCACCCGGCTGCCCGGGTTGCGAGCGGGCATGCGATCGGCGCGCTTCAACCTCGCATTCGAGTTTTGATCGAAGGCTGGCTTCTCCAACGGCCCCGGCTCTCAACGAGCCGGGGCTTTTTTTTGGCTGCCGCTCGTCATCGAGCGAGAGAGTGGATGGAGGACGTCCGAAAAGAGTAATCCACGAAGGCACACGAAGGACGACGAAGGGCCACCAAGAAAAACTGAAAGAGGTTCATCCCTATTCGTGTCCATTTGTGGTTCGTCTTCTAATTCGATCGGCAGTTTCTTCCTTGAATGATCCGCCCGGCACGGCGGCGGCGGACTTGTCTAAAACAGAGGGGGCGCAAAGTTGAGTTACCGGCTCAGCCGAATTTTCCAGGCCGCCACGTTGCTGTTGGTCTGCCTCCTGGCTGCCTGCAACCTCTCCGACTATCGTCGTGCGGCCCATGACTGGGCCCCGCGGAATCGGCCCATCCAGGTCCGGGAAGACGGTTACACCTCCTCTCAAGCCTGTCAGTCCTGCCACCCCCACAACTACAGCACCTGGTACGGTTCGTTTCATCGAACCATGACCCAGGTGGCTGACGCCGATACGGTGGCGGGACCCATTGAGCAGCCCTTCTCATTTCTGGGAAAAACCTATCGCCTGCAGCGGCGCGGCCGCGACGTGTGGTTCCAGATGGACAACGCCGGCTCGGCCGGCCGTCCCCGCCGTCTGCGGCTGGCCATGATCACCGGATCCCACCACATGCAGGTCTACTGGTACGCCACCGGGCACAGCCGCAAGTTGGGTCAGGTCCCCTTCATCTACCTGGTCGAGGAGCAGCAGTGGATTCCGCGCAACGCCACTTTCCTGACCCCGCCCAAGCCCGAGATTAATTCCGCTCGGCCCGGCGCCTGGAACATGGCCTGCATCAAGTGCCACACCACCCAGGGGAAAACGCGTTCACCCGAGTGGGGACGCTCCGAGGTGGACTTGACCGATTTGAGTTTCGATACCCGGGTAGCCGAGTTCGGCATCGCCTGCGAGGCCTGCCACGGACCCGGTGAGGATCACGTCCTGCTCAACCGCAATCCGCTGCGCCGCTACGGCTTTCACCTGAATGGGGCTCCGGACCCCTCCATCGTGCAACCGGCCCGCCTCTCTCACGACCTTTCCTCCCAGGTCTGCGGCCAGTGTCATGGAATCCTGGAATTTTACGAGAAAGACGACTTCCAACAATGGATGGACCAGGGCTATCCCTACCGGCCCGGCCAGGTGCTTTCTGAAACCAAGCTGGTGGTCCGGTTCCAGGACAGGGAGAAGCCGCGGCAGCGACAACTGGCAAGACGCAAGCCCACCTACTGGGAAGAGAAGTTCTGGTCGGACGGCATGGTTCGGGTTTCGGGAAGGGAGTACAACGGCCTGATCGAAACCCCCTGCTTTCAGCGGGGAGAGCTGTCCTGCCTTTCCTGTCACGCCATGCACAAGTCGCCGGAGGACCCCCGGCCCCTGAGCCTCTGGGCCATCGACCAGCTCAAGCCCGGCATGGAGGGCGACCAGGCCTGCCTGCAGTGTCACGAGTCGGCCGGCTTAGACACTCCGGCTCATACCCGGCATGCGCCGACCTCCAGCGGCAGCCGGTGCTACAACTGCCACATGCCCTACACCACCTACGGAATCCTCAAGGCCATCCGCAGCCACCAGATCGATACGCCCACGGTGCAGGCCAGTCTGCAAACCGGACGCCCCAACGCCTGCAATCAGTGTCACCTCGACAAGACCCTGGACTGGGCGGCTTCTCACCTGAAGGAGTGGTACGATGTCCCCAAGCCCAAGCTCTCCCGGGAGGAACGCTCGGTGGCGGCCTCGCTGTTGTGGCTGTTGCGCGGCGATGCCGGTCAGAGGGCTCTGATGGCCTGGAGTCTGGGATGGGATTCGGCCCGCCGGGTTTCGGGAACCGACTGGATGCCGCCTTTCCTGGGACAGCTCCTGGAGGACCCCTACGATGCCGTGCGCTTCATTGCCGCACGCTCCCTGAGGCGGTCGGAGCCCTTCGCCGACTGGAACTACGAATTCTTCGGCCCCACTCAGGTGAGGGAAGCGGCCCATCAAGAGGTCCTGGAACGCTGGCGGGGGCTTCGTCATGAGGCGAACAGACCGGAAGTCCTCATCGACGCCGAGGGCGCCGTGCGCCGGAATCTGCAGGAACGCTTGCTGCGACAGCGCGACGACCGGGTCGTCAGCCTGGCCGAATAACGCGCCTCGTTCCGAGAAAACGGCACGGGAGACATTGAGCAGTGGAAACGGAATCAACTCCTACAGGCGCTGAAACCGCTACCGCCACCTACCTCCGCCGCCACTTGCGCTTCGGGTGGTGGTCGCTGCTCTGCTTCCTGACCCTGGGAATCGTGCTGGAATCCCTGCATGGATTCAAGGTGGGTTGGTACCTGGACGTGGCCAACGAAACCCGGCGGTTCATGTGGACCCTGGCCCACGCTCACGGGGTCTTGCTGTCGCTGGTCAACATGGCCTTTGCGGTGACCCTGCCTCATTTGGCTGCAGATACCTTGCGCCTGGCTCGTCTGGCTTCGCCCTGCCTGATGGGCGCCACCCTTTGCCTGCCGGGAGGATTTTTGCTGGGCGGGGTGGTGATCCATGGCGGCGACCCCGGACTAGGAATCCTGCTGGTCCCCGTCGGAGCGCTGCTCCTCTTTATCGCCGTCCTTCTTACCGCCCGTCGGGCCACGGCGTTGAAGAAACCGGCGTCTCCCCCAGGGTCGGAAGCAACCCCCTCCGGCCCGCGTAAACGGGAAGGCCGGCGTCGAAGACGCTGAGCCGGCTGTCGGGCCGATCCTATTTACCCAACACCGTGGCCGAGTGTAATCCATGTCCCCGGTTTGCACCCGATACCGTGGGAGGAAGCCCCCCGGGAGCGCAGGCGTCCCGGCCGTACAAGACCCGGCACCGGTTTGCCTATGCCCATGGTAAAATTTGAAGGCAATTCAATGAACTCAGGACTCACACTCTGACTCGACTTCCGTGAATTCCCTCCACGCAAAAATTGCCATTGGGCTCTCTTGCCTGTGCGGATTCTTGCTGGTGCAGCCTTCCCAAGCTGCTCAAGGCATGGACCCACGTTTCCGCAGGGCGGTGGAGCAGGCCCAGGCGGGAAGGATTGCCGAGGCGGAAGCATCGGTCCGGTCGCTGCTCTCCGATCATCCCTCCCCAGACGGCTATCGCCTCCTGGGTTTTATCTGCGAGAACCAGGGCAAGCTGGACCAGGCCGAGCAGGCCTACCGGGAATCGCTGAAGCTCAACCCCGGGCTCGAGTTCTCCAGGATCAGGCTGGGCATCGTTTTCTGCAAGGACAAGAAATACACTCAATGCGTAGATTGGCTGCAGCAACTCCACCCCCGGATCGATGCCATTCCGGAGGCGCTTTTCTACCTGTGCCAGGCCCTGCTCGAAACCGGTCAATCCTCCCGTGCCCTGCAGGTCGCCGCCAAAATGGAACAGGCGACCCGATCCGACCCGGAAGCCCTGTTGTCTGTTTGCCGACTTCTGACAGAGAGAGGTCTCTATCGGGAATCGGTGCCGCTGCTGACCCGGAGCGTGGAACGCCTTCCCCAATCCGGCGAGGCCCACTACCTGCTTGCCCTGGCCCTGTCCCGAACCGGTCGGATCGACCGCGTGGGGCCACTGCTGGACAAAGCCCTCCTGCTCCAGCCGAACTTTGTCCCGGCCCTGCTGCTTCAGGCCATGGGCCAGTTGGAAGCGAAGAAGCTCTCCGAAGCCAAGCAGTCCCTCGGCAAGGTCCTGGAGCTGCAACCGAAGGAGCCCAAGGCCGTCTTTCTTCTTAGCAAGGTGATGATTGACGGCGGCGAGTACGCGGAGGCCATACGGAGCCTCAAGGCATTGATCGACCGGTTCCCGGAAGATCCGGACGTGCATCTGCTCCTGCTCAGCGCCTATCGGAAGGACGAGAACTACCAGAAGGCGTTTGAAACCTCGCTTGACCTGCTGGAGCGGTTTCCCGACTACCCCCTGGTCCTGTACAACGGCGGCCTGGACCTGGAGATCATGGGCCGATTCCAGGAAGCCGAGACCCATCTCAGAAAACTCCTCCCCATGATCCAGGGCGACCCGGAACTGATGGCCGGGGCCAGGCTGGGGCTGGCAAGGGTCCTGGCCCATCAGAAGAAGACGGTGGAGTCGACTGCCCTGTTCGAGGAAGCGATCCGCCTCAACCAGGGTGGGGTTCCCGCATTGGCGGATTTAAGCGATATCTATTTGAAGGCCGGAGAATTCGAGAAGGCCCTGAAGCTGCTCAGGCAAGTGGTGGCGCGGGAGCCCAAGAGGAAGCAGGCCTACATCCAACTGGCCAAGGTGTTGAGGAGGCTGGGAAAGATCGAGGAGGCCAGAGAGCAGATCCGCATCTTTCAGCAACTGAGCAGGGCCGAGAAGGCGACTCCCAAGGGGACCCAGGCCCAGCAGGTGGTGCAGCCTAGGGCAGGAACGACTCAATAGGGTGAGCCTTTTGCAAAATCAGCGTCGGAAGGCCCTTATTCGGATCGAGCGTTGTTCCTCCCGAGTCCGCCAAGGATCAGGTGAGAGTGAACCGGTTTGCCGTCCGAAGCTCGACAGCCACAAAAGGAACAAAAAGTCTACAGCAGGAAGGATTTGAGAATGGGAAAGGCGACACAAGCCATGACAACTCCGTTCATCCACTTCAGCAACCTGATATCGCCCTTGACGATGGCGACTTCAGCCCTGGTGGAAACGATATCCTGCTTGAGTTCGGCCTTGACTTCGATGAGGTCTGCTTTGGTGGCGACCGTATCCTCGAAGGCTCCGGCCATGGTGTGAACGATGGCTTCGGCCTGCTTGGCTTCAATGCCGGCGGCCTTGAGGGTATCGCTGGCCTTCAGAGTGTCGAAGACGGCGGTGGTCATGAGGTTCTCCCTTGGAGGGAGTGATTGGTTGGTAGAGTGAAAGGCTAAGCCAGGATCTCCTTCATGACCCGGCCGCCCAGGTCGGTGAGGCGCTTGAAGCGGCCCGCGTGGTAGTAGGTGAGCCGCATGTCGTCCAACCCCATCAGGTGCAGGATGGTGGCGTGGAGATCATGCAGGTGGTAGACGTTCTCGGCTGCCTCGATCCCCATCTCGTCGGTGTTGCCCACCACCGTTCCTCCCTTGATCCCGCCCCCGGCAAACCAGGTCACCATGGCCTTTTCATTGTGGTCACGCCCTGGGTGGGCCCTGAAGAAGGACATGTGATTGTCGGCGGTCCGCCCGAACTCACCGCCCCAAACCACCAGGGTCTCGTCCAGCAGGCCCCTCTGCTTCAGGTCCTTTAACAGACCCGCAACCGGCTGGTCGCTGCGAAGGCCGCAGCGCCGGTGCCCCCCGTCGATATCGGAGTGGGAGTCCCAGCCTCCGCAATAGACCTGCACGAACCGCACGCCTCTTTCAACCATGCGCCGCGCCATCAGGCAGCGGCGGGCCATGGGTTCGGCAATCTTGTCGTTCAACCCGTACAGCTCCTTGATCCTCTCGGGTTCCTGATCGACGTCCAGGGCTTCGGGGACGGCCATCTGCATGCGGAAGGCCAACTCGTAACTCTTCATCCGGCCCAGCAGAGCGCCGTTGCCGGGATCCGAGTCGATATAGTTGCGGTTGTAGTCGTTGATCAACCCCAGCGTCTCGCTCTGCTGCTTCACGGTGACGCCGCCGGGGGGCTTCAGATCCACGATGGGAACCCCCTGGGGGTTGATCAGCGTGCCCTGATAGGCCGTGGGCAGATAGGAGTTGGAGTAGTTGGCGATCCCGCCCTGGATTCCCCCGTCGGGCAGGACCACGAACCCCGGCATGTTCTGGTTCTCTGTTCCGAGGCCGTAAACCAGCCAGGATCCCATGGAAGGAGAGGCGCCGGGCTCCTGCACGCCGGTGTTCATCAGAATGAACCCGGTGGGATGGCTGTTGGAGTTGGTGTGCAGGGAACGCACCACGGCAATGTCATCCACGCAGGTGGAAAGGTGAGGGAATATCTCCGAGACTTCCATCCCGCATTGCCCGTGCTTGGCGAACTTGAAGGGGCTGCCCACGTAGATCCGCTTTTCCAGGCTTCCATAAATGCGGGTGATGGGCGTGCCGTGGTACTTGGCCAGAATCGGCTTGGGGTCGAAGGTATCCATCTGGCTGGGAGCACCGCCCATGAAGAGGAAGATGCAGGCCTTGGCCTTGGGAGCGAAATGGGGAGCTTTGGGGGCCAGAGGGTTGCCGGCAGAGGTCCCCTTGGCCAGCAGGCCGTCCCGGGCCAACATATAGGACAGGGCCGTCCCCCCGATGCCCCGGCCCATGCGGAACAGGAAGTCCCTGCGCCCCAGTTCCCCTGACCTGGGATCCTGCACCTCGACGTTTCCACATTGATCGAATTGCGGTTTGATCAGCATCAGTGCCCCACTCTTTCGCAGGCTGCGAAGGAACTCCTTCGCCTACTGCAGGAAAATAAACTCGTTGAGATTGAACATGGCCAGACAAAAGTCCGACAGCGACCTGCCGGTCTTGCCCTTGGACGGCAGGCTCTCGGCGCTCTCCGGGGAATAGGCCGCCTGCGTGAGACTCAGCTCGGTCCCCGGCACATCCGTTTGAACTCCCAGGAACTGCATGCCCCGGATTTTTTCCACTTCGGTCGGCTGCCGCTGCAAGGCCAACTGGAAGGCGCGCTCCACCTGCCGGCCCGGGTCCGTCCCCACCTCCCGCAGAATCCGCTCCGCCATGGCATGGCTTTTCTGGTGGGCAAACTTGCTGTTGAACAGGGCAAACACCTGAGGCGTTACGGTGGTGACCTCCCGGACATCGCAGCTCTCGCTGATGTTGGGACCGTCGAAAACCGAGATCAAGGGTGACACCAGCACCCGCTGTTGCAGCATGTAGACGCTGCGGCGGTTGCGCTCCTCCTGGGGATCGGGCTCCCACCAGGTCCGGGCGCGCTTCATCATGTCGTCTTCCAGGTCGGGGAAGAAGCTGGGCCCCCCGGCCAGCAGGTTCAGGTCGCCGCTCACCGCCAGAATGCTGTCGCGAATGACCTCGGCTTCCAGGCGAATGGGGGGCATCCGCCACAGGTAGCGGTTGGCGCTGTCGATGGCCTCGTATTCGGTGGCGCGAGGATTGTTCAGGGATTGGCGGTAGAGGTTGGAATGCAGCATCAGGCGGTGCATGTCCTTGATGCTCCAGCTCTTCTCGATGAACTCGGCCGCCAGCCAGTCGATCAACTCCGGATGAACCGTTCCCCCGCCGTTCCTGCCCATGTCGCTGGGTGTCTTCACCAACCCTTTTCCGAAGTGGTGTTGCCAGATCCGGTTGACCATGACGCGAGGCGTCAGAGGATTCTCCGGACTCGCCAGCCAACTGGCCAGCTTCTTGCGCCGGCTCCCGCTCCAGCCCTTCAGATCCACCGGCTCGGGATCCCCGCTGGCCGCCACCACAAACCCGGGCTCCACCACTTCCTGCTTGAGCTCGGGGTCGCCTCCCTTGAGCAGGAAGGTGGTCGGTGCATATCCGACGCTGCCCAGCGGCTCCGCGGGCACGTAGGCCATGGCCTTGTATCGGTTGGGATCGTTGGGGTTGGCGAAGCGGGCGTTCTGCCGCCCGATCAGGGAGAACTGCTTGCTGATCTCCTTGGGCACCAGCTCGCTGGTGGAAAAAGGCACCCGCCTCAAGTCGGCCACCACCCAGTCCTTGAGGTCCAGCGGCGACATGAGAACCCGATGCGGATCGGTAATCTCCTTGACCTGCTTGCGCAGCCCGTCCGCCCACTCCTTGCGTTTCTTGAGCCGATCCTCCCATTCCTTGGCCTTGCGCTCCCAGAGCTCGGGATTCTGCCTGGGGAGCTCGTACTGGGTGAACGCCACCGCCTGGGGCTGCGGCTTGGGCATGGGGGCGAAAAAGGCCTCGATGCGGTAGTAGTCCTTGTGGGTAATGGGATCGTACTTGTGGTCATGGCAGCGGGCGCATCCCAGCGTGACGCCCAGAAACACCGACCCGGTGGTATTCACCACGTCCGTCAGGAAATCGCGCCGCTGATCGCCCGATCCCTCCACCTGAACCTGCAGGTTCATGAAAGCGGTGGCGATTTGCCCCTCCGCCCCGTAAAATCTGAAGGAGTCCCCCGCTATCTGCTCCTTGATGAAGCGGTCGTAAGGCTTGTCCTGGTTGAAAGCCCGGATGATGTAGTCCCGGTAGCGCCACATGTGGGCCAAGGGATAGTCCAGCCCGCCTCCCACCGAATCGCCGTAACGCACCACGTCCATCCAGTGCCGGGCCCAGCGCTCGCCGTAGCGGGAGTCGGCCAGCAGCTTTTCCACGGCGTTGTGGTAGGCGTCGGGTGAGTCGTCCTGTAGAAAGGCCTTCATCTCTTGCGGAGTGGGGGGCAACCCGATCAGACCGAAATAGAGCCTTCGGAGCAACTGCCGTTTGCTAACGGCAGGCGCCGGCTGCAGGCCCTGTTCCTCCAGCTTTGCCAACACAAAGGCATCGATGGGGTTCTTGACCCAACTCTTCTGCTTGACCTCGGGAACGACCGGCTTTTCCAACGGGATCCACGGCCAGGCAGGCTTTCCGGCCTCCGCCGTTTCCTGAACGGGCGCCACTTCCAATTCTTCGATCCAGCCGGCAATCAACTCGACCTGCTCTTCCGACAGGGGTTCCCCATTCAGGGGCATTTGGGGAGCTTTCTCGCCGCGCAGCCGCTGGATGAGCGGGCTGGAAGCGCTATCTCCCGGAATGACTCCCGGACCGCCCAGGGACCCTCCCTTCAAAAGGGAGGCCATGGTTTCCAGCACCAACCCGCTCTGGTGGTTCTGGATGGAATGGCAGGTAAAGCAGTGCTGCTCCAGGAGGGGCTTGACGGTTGTCTCGAACTGATGGGCGGAAGCGGCAGCGCCGGCCGTCTCAACCTCCGCCTGGTTCGACTCATCGGGCCCGTGGGAAAGCTGGTCGACCCAGCGGGCGATCAGATCGATCTGCTCCGCCGACAGCGGATCGCCGCCGATGGGCATCTGGGGCTGGCGCTCGCCCCTCAGATAGAGCAGAAGCGAACTCTCGGCGCTGTTGCCGGGTATAATCGACGGTCCTTCCTTTTCGCCGCCGACCAGCAGCGCCTCAACCGTTTCCATGACCAGCCCGCTCTGAGCGGATGCACCCTGGTGACAGGCGATGCAACGAGCCTCGATGATGGGCTGAATGTCTGCTTCGAAGCTGGGCTTCTGTTCCTCCCCATGAAGAGAGACAGCCACGAGGTGAACGGCAATAGCGACGAGAACCGCCAGGTAGCTCATACAACCCCCAAACCACTTGCCGCGGCAAGCGTCCAGAAAATTTGCGAAATCTACTTTTAAATGCATTCGCATTTTATACCTGGCGGTGTCACCAGTCAAATTTTGTTGGCCTATTTTGTCGGCGTTTTTGGTTAATTTTGAAATATTTTAAGAATCGCGATTTTTTCGGAGTTCCCAGCGAGCCAAGTCAATCTGCCGGCGAACGTGATGTTCTGCCATTCTCAATATCGGGTGCGACCCGGTGAGCAATGCGGGTCAACCACAAAAAGCACAAGAGTCACAAAACGAATTGTCTGATTCCGTTCTGCTCTTTTTGTAGTTTTTGTGATTTCGTGCCTTTTGTGGCCATTCCCGGCAGCGACCCCGCTGCCTATTTTTCGAACGCCTCAATCGTCCTCGGGGGCGCGCTGCAATGCTTGAATTCCGCTCCTTACTGAGAAAAGATATTTGTAAGGAGAGTCGCCATGATCGTCAAGATTACATCCAAGCGACAGGTCACCTTCCCGGCTCGGGTGCTGGCTGCGCTGGGCGTGGGCCCTGGTGACCGACTCGAACTGCAGGAAAGCCCCGAAGGCTTCATATTGCGGCCGCGGCGGATCGACTATTCGAAACTGGCGCCGCTCAGAGACAAAATTCCACCCGGACATCCCCCGTTCGACATCGAGAAGTTCCGAAGTGAGCCCTATGACCCGTCGTTACGGGATTGATACTTCCGTGCTGGTGCGGCTGTTGACAGGTTTGCCGGCGAGCGAATACGAGCGCTGCGAACGAGAGATGATTGCCCTGGTAGAACGCGATGGTGCCGAGGTCTTCGCTTCGAACCAGGTGATTGGGGAGGCATTTGTGGCCGTTCAGCACCATTATGGGTTTGATGGCGCTGACGCTCGATTGGGTCTACTGAGCATCCTTACCAGCGGTCTGATCGCACCGCTGAATGGGCGTTCGGTCATCGTCGCCCTGGAAGCATCCGGCGGCGCCGGCCTTTTTGACCGCCTCATCGCTGACGAGTACCATCGCGCCGGCCTGCAGATTCTGACGCGCGACAGACAGATGGCTAACCTGCCCGATGTCCAGCGCCCTTAGACAAAGGCGCCCGCGCCCTCAAGCTTGACTGGAATAAGCCAATTTCGCCCCGAATGATCCGTGTGGCAGGGCGGAGGCAGGGCTAACCACTCTTCGCTCTCCACTCTCCACTTAGCCACGGGCCCGCCCCGTCGTGGGGGGCACGGCTATTCGGCCGCGGGCTTGGCGGCCACGAAGGCCATCCCGATCCTGGTGGTTCCGGGTGAATCGGGAACCTCCATGGTGGCCCGGGTCGGTGGATTCTCAGGGAAATAGCGCCGATAGGCGGCATTCATGCCGCCATAGTCTTCCCAGTCCTTGAGGTAGACCCTGGCCTCGACCACGTCGCTCATGGCGAACCCGCCGGCCTCGTAGATCTGCTTCACCCGGTCCAGGCAATCGTTCACCCGCTCTTCCACCGTCTCCTTGGCACTGAACACCCCGGCGATGTACATGGTGTTGCCCACCTTGAGACCGCGGCTGTAAGCGCTGCTCGGCCCCATGCCTTCAGGCAGCACCGGCGTTTTTTCCTCCCGGCTGGCGATCATGGTGATTTCGACGGGTGAATTGAGGGGAATGGCCGAGACCAGAATGGGCACCCGGGCCGGCTTGGGATCGGGCACCATGGAAACGTAGGTCTCGCTCATGGGTCCGAAATGGTCGCCGCTGGTCATGAAGACCTCGGTCGAGACCACGTTCGAGAAATCCATGTCGGCCGCCTTCAGCACCGTCTCTATGTTCTTGAGGGTCTGGGTCACGTGCGCCTTGACGTCGCCTTCGACCAGTTTGGGTGGTGCCGTTCCCGGAATGACTCCGGCCTGACCCGACACAAAGAGGCGGTCGCCCGCCAGCACGCCGGGACTGTAAGGCGCCTTGCCGGGCTCGGTTCCTTCGGGATAGACGTACTGTTTCTCTCCCTGCACGGCGACCATGGCGATTTCCACGCTGGCTCCCAGCGCCAGCTCCGAAACCGCGACGGTGGTGCGGCTGGGAAGCTTGTCCTGCTCGAGGAAGGAGCGATAGACCTGGCTCATCGGGCCGATGTCACTCATATCGGTCAGCCACACGTGGGTGGCCACCACGTCGGAGAAGCCGTATCCCTTGGCCTCCAGTTCCCGCTTCAGGTTCTCCATGGTGACCTTGGTCTCCGCCTCGATTCCCGAGGCCATCTCCCGGGTCTCCGGATCCAGACCGACCTGGCCGGACAGGTAGAGAGTGTCATCGACTTCGATGGCAGAGCTGAAGGGCGGCCCCGCCGGC
Organism: Acidobacteriota bacterium; assembly: GCA_028875575.1. Lineage (NCBI taxonomy): Bacteria > Pseudomonadati > Acidobacteriota > Acidobacteriota bacterium. The sequence continues at coordinate 4,434 of JAPPDF010000016.1, read as the reverse complement.
GCCGGCTCTTCCACCGGCGCCTGTTGACAGGCAGCCAGGCACAAGACTCCGAAAGCACACAAGACCGTCAGCCCGAGCAAATCTCTCTTGGTCATCTGAAACGCTCCTCCATGATCGCTTTCTGGCTCAATTCATTGACCACAACCGGGCCGCCCCGACCGTTGGATAATGTCGAGCGCCACCCTGCGGTCAGTGCAGAATCTATCACAGCCCCGCCCCCTCCGGGGGGTTATCTGGTGGTTGGAGCTATCCTGAGTCCGAACAGGACAATCCCGGTTGGCCTCAGGTGCGCAATCCAGTAGTATGGGGTCCCCTGGTTCAGCCGCCCCCCTCCCCACCGCCCTCGCAACCGATCCGAGGCGGGATCCGCGGGTCTGAATTCCAGGGTATCGTTGCCATTTCTCCAGGAGCCAATCGACATGGGAAAGGATTCATCTTCTGCCGCCGTCACCGTCACCTCCGCGTGCGACTTTGAGGTCCGCCCGGAAGACGCCGAACTGTTCCAAAGCCACCTCAGGAGCTTCGTCCCGCCAGAGGCCTTTGACGCCCATGCCCATTTCTACGAACGGTCCCACATCGGGCCGACCTATGCCGACAGCTATCTCAGGGATGCCCCCGACCCCGGCGGCTGGGCCGCCTACCGGCGTCAGGTCTCGAAATGGATGGGCGACCGGACCGCCACGGGCGGACTATTTTTCGGCATGCCGCGCCGGGATGTGGACATGGCCGCCGCCAACCGATTCCTGGCGGCCGAGACCGGCCGGGAAGAGCGGCTGAAAGCCCTGATGCTGATCCATCCCCAGGACGATCCTGACAGGGTGGACGCCTTGATTGCCTCGGAGGGATTCGTGGGCATGAAGGTCTATCTGGTTTATGCCGACAGGGAGGACCCCTATAACGCCGAGATCGACGAGTTCCTTCCGGAGTGGGCCTGGGAAATCGCCCACAAACGGGGCCTGGCCATCATGCTGCACCTGGTCAAACCTCGGGCCATGGCCGATCCCGCCAATCAGGGCTATATCCGCCGGCACTGCCTGCGCTATCCGGGCGCCAACCTCATCCTGGCCCACTGCGCCCGCAGCTTCAACGCCGGACATGGACTGGAAGGCCTGGAGGCGCTGCGCGGACTGGACAACGTCTTTTTCGACAACTCGGCCATCTGCGAGCCCCAGCCCGTGGAAGAGATCCTGAGGCTCTTCGGCCCCAGCCGCCTCCTCTTCGGTACCGACTTTCCGGTCTCCGAGCTGCGGGGAAGGGCCGTGAGCATCGGCGACGGCTTTGTCTGGATGGGTACGGCCAACCTGGACTGGTCGACGACCGCCTTCGGATCCCACACGGTGCTGGGGCTGGAGAGCCTGCTGGCCCTCAAGCAGGGGTGCCGCAACAGGCACATGAACGACGCCGACATCGAGCGGATCTTCTACCGCAACGCCCACCAGCTCTTCGGAATCGGAGAGCAGAAGGTCGGCCGCGGCCAGGAGCTCTACCAGGAGGCCAAGAAGCTGATTCCCGGAGGAACCAACCTTCTGAGCAAGCGCCCGGAACTGTTCGCGCCCCAACAGTGGCCAGCCTACTTCAAGGAAGCCCGCGGATGCACCATCGTGGACATGGATGGGCGCCACTTTACCGACATGAGCTTCAACGGCATCGGTTCCTGCCTGCTGGGCTATGCCGACCCCGATGTCACCGAGGCCGTGCTGCGCAGGGTGCAGCTTGGATCCATGTGCACCCTGAACGTACCCGAGGAGGTGGAGGTGGCCCGCCTGATGCTGCAACTGCATCCCTGGGCGCAGAATGCCCGCTTCACCCGGGCCGGCGGAGAGTCCCTGACGGTGGCCGTGCGTATCGCCCGGGCGGCTACCGGGCGCCAGAGGGTCGCCATTTGCGGCTACCACGGCTGGCACGACTGGTACATGGCCACCAACGTGGGCACCGACCAGGACAGACTGGGAGACCACCTGCTGAAGGGCCTGGACCCGGCCGGCGTACCTTTCAAACTGGGCGGCACCACCCTTCCCTTCCAATTCGGCCGGCTGGACCAACTGGAGCAGATCTTCGAGACCACCAACGAGCCCCTGGCCGCAGTAGTCATGGAAGCCACTCGAGGCGACCATCCCCCTCCCGGCTTCCTGCAGGGAGTGAAGGATCTCTGCAACAAGCACGGCGCCAAGCTGATCTTCGACGAGGTTTCCAGCGGCTGGAAGCATGCCCTGGGAGGAGCTCACCTCAGGTATGGCGTCTTCCCCGATATGGCGGTATTCGCCAAGTCGACGGCCAACGGTCACCCCATGGGAGCGGTGATCGGCACCGAGGCCACCATGCAGGCGGCCCAGGGATCCTTCATCTCCAGTTCCTTCTGGACCGAGGGGGTGGGCCCGGCGGCCGCGCTGGCGGCCATTCGCAAGATGATGCGCATCGACGTGGTCAGCCACGTGGACGGAATCGGTGAGAAGATCAAGCAGGTCTGGCTGTCGCTGGGAGCCAAGTATGGACTGCCGCTTTCCGTTAACGGCCACAACGTGAACGCCGGCTTCGTGCTGGACCATCCTGAAGTCCTGGCTCTCGAGACGCTGTTCACGGTGCGCATGCTGAAGGCCGGCTACATGGCGGCGCCCCGGGTCCAGTTGACCCTGGCTCACCAGCCCCACCACGTGGAGGCCTACGCCGTCGCCGTGGAACCGGTGTTCCAGGAGTTGGCCGAGGCCATCGAGAAAGGAGACATCGAGCGTCGAATCGGAGGCCCCGTCAAGCAAACCGGCTTCCAGCGGCTGACCTGACCCCCCGGGCCGTCCCAAGGAGATTGCATGAAACGCGTCGGCATCGCCGGATTTCTGCACGAGTCCAACAGCTTTTCCCCCATCCCCACCCCCTACCAGCACTTCAAGGACACCGACCTGACTCGCGGGAAAGCGCTGCTGGAGCGCTGGGAGGGTACCCACCACCAACTGGGTGGATTCCTGGAGGGCGCCCGGGAATTCAAGTTCGAGCCGGTTCCGCTGATGGCCGCCTACGGCATCCCCTCAGCCCCTATTCCCGGCGACTCCTTCGAAGAGCTGGCTGCCGATCTGACCGGAGCCCTGCGCGCGGCCCTGCCACTGGACGGGTTGCTGGTCGCCTTGCACGGGGCGGCCGTGTCCGAGAGCTACCCCGACGCCGACGGAGAGCTGGCCGCCCGCTTTCGCCAGGTCCTGGGGCCCCGGATTCCCATCCTGATCGTGATCGACCTGCATGCCAACGTCTCCGACAAGATGGCCCGCAACACCAACGGCATCGTGGTCTACCGGTCCAACCCCCACCTGGACCAGAGAGAGCGCGGCCTGGAGGCGGCCGACCTGATGGCGCGGACCCTGCGGGGTGAAATTGCCCCGGTCCAGGCCCTGGAGCAGCCCCCCCTGCTGCTCAACATCACCCGTCAATACACGGAGGAAGCGCCCGCCAGGGAGCTCTACCGGGACGTCGAGTCGGTGCTGGAATGGCCGGGGATTCTCTCGGCCAGCACGGCCATGGGGTTCTACTATTCCGACGTGGAAGAGATGGGAGCCTCCTTTCTGGCCATCGCCGACGGAGACCAGGAACTGGCGCGCAAAGCAGCCCGCTGGCTGGCGGAGAGAGGCTGGCAGCGCCGCAGGGAATTCCTCAGCGACCTTCCCGGTCCGGCCGAGGCCGTCCGCAACGCTGCCCGGGAAGCAGGCGGCCCGATTGTGCTGATGGATGTGGGGGACAACGTCGGCGGCGGCAGTCCGGGCGACTCCACCATCCTGCTGGAGGAAATCCTGAGCCAGCAGGCCTCGGAGGCCCTGGTGTCGCTGTACGATCCCCAGGCCGTGTCCGCCTGCGTGCAGATGGGGGTGCGGCAGTCGATCGAGTTGACGGTGGGCGCCGGGAGCGACGCCCTACACGGCCGTCCCCTGCGGGTCCAAGGCCGCATCCGGTCCATCGCCGACGGGCGCTCCACCGAAAGCCGTCCGCGCCACGGCGGCCAGGGGGTCTTCGATCAGGGAGTGACGGCGGTGCTGGAAACACCGCGCCAAAACACCCTGGTGCTGACCAGTATTCGAATGGCCCCCCGAAGCCTCGAGCAACTCTGGACCCTGGGGCTCAGGCCCGAAAAGAAGAAGATCCTGGTGGTCAAGGGAGTGGTCGCGCCCAGGGCAGCCTACGAACCCATTGCCTACCGAACCATCCTGGTGGACACAGCCGGGTCCACCAGCGCCAACCCCGCCCACTTCAGCTACCGAAACGTGCGGCGTTCCCTCTATCCCCTGGAGGAAGATTTGACCTACCCGGTGTAGGGGGGTCGGGAAACCGGCGTTGCCGCGCGCCGCATTCTGGAGGCCCGCGTCTGCCCCCCTCCGCATCAGCCTTCGCCTGCGGCTCGGCTTCTGCGACTCCCCCTCAAGGGGGGAGTGATTCTTGAGGCCTGCAACAACGCTC
>JAPPDF010000015.1:2500-18251 GCA_028875575.1 Acidobacteriota bacterium | reverse complement strand
GTCACTACGGTCGAGCGAGCATGGATGCGCTGAGGGGAAAAGGCCAAGCCAGGGCGCGCCCAGCACCGTGTGTAACCGCAAGGCATCACATTCGGACCAACAAGTTTCTGAAAATAAATGGCCGTTCACTATGAGTCCAGCGACCTGGTGAGAAATGCGGGCTAGCTGCCATGGGGGTCGGGACGGGACCGTCGGGCGGTTGGACGGGCGGCTCGGGTCTGCCTGTCCACCAGCGTCCCTGCCGTCCTATCCGATCCGATTGCAGCCGCCCTTCTCCGATTGAGCATCCGGCGCAACTCGTCCGGATCGATCGAGTATTCCAGGGCCGTATCCCGTTCGATCCGTCCGGCCAGGAACAGATCGGCCAAAGATTGGTTGAAGGTCTGCATTCCGTACATTCCCCGGCCCAGCTGCATGATCGATTCCAGTTGATGCACCTTGTCCTCCCGGATCAGGTTGCGGATGGCCGCGTTGGGCACCATGACCTCCATGGCCAGCGCCCTGCCGGAACCTTCGGCCCGGGGAACAAGGGCCTGACAGGCGATGCCCTCCAGCACCAGCGAGAGCTGGGCGCGGATCTGGGACTGCTGGTGGGCGGGAAAGACGTCGATGACGCGATGGATGGTGGAGGCCGCCGAGCGGGTGTGCAGGGTTCCCAGGGTGAGATGTCCGGTCTCCGCAATGCGCAGGGCCGCCTCCATTGTCTCCAGGTCGCGCAGCTCTCCGATCAGCACCACGTCGGGGTCCTGCCGCAAAGCGGCCCGCAAGGCTGCCGCAAAGGACCGGGTATCGGAATGAACCTCCCTCTGGTTGACCAGGCATTTCCTGTGTTCGTGCAGGAACTCGATGGGATCTTCAATGGTCAGGACATGGGCCTGCCGCTCGCTGTTGATGTGGTCGATCATGGCGGCCAGGGTGGTGGACTTCCCGCTTCCGGTGGCGCCCGTCACCAGGAACAGGCCCCGGGTTTTCCGGCAGAATGTCCTCAGTACCGCCGGCAGTTCGAGGGCATCAAGGCTCCTGACCCGGAAGGGAATGCCACGAAAGACGGCCCCCACGGCCCCCCGCTGGTTGAAGCAGTTGCCACGAAAGCGAGCCAGCCCTCCGATTCCAAAGGAAAAGTCGAGTTCCAGGTGGTCTTCCAGGTGCTGCTTCTGGTCGGCGGTCAGCACGCCGTAGACCAGCCGCCGGGTGTCCTCGGCCGTCAGGAGCGGGAAGTCCTTCAGGGAACTGAGCCGTCCGTCCACCCGAACCCGGGGATGAGCGCCGGTGGCGAGGTGGAGATCGGACGCTCCCATTTCAGTCATTTTCTTGAGCAGTTCGGGCAGCGACGGAGGTTGCATGGAGAGCCTCGAGTTGACTGTAGACGGTTGCGGGCCGGCAGAGGCTACCTGGCGGTCTCACGCAGGATCTCCTCTAGGGTAGTGACGCCATCGCGGATCTTTTGCAGCCCGCTGGCCCGCAGGGTGATCATTCCGTCCTGGATGGCCGTCTGCTTGAGCTGGGCCGAGCTCCCGCCCCTCAAAATGAGTTCCCTGAGGCCATCGCCGATCTCCATCACCTCGAAGAGTCCCACTCGGCCCTTGTAGCCCGTATGGTTGCAGGCGTCGCAACCCCGACCTCGATAGGTGAGGACCGCCGGGGCTTCGGAAGGAGAGAATCCCGCTTCGATGAGGCTTTCAACCGGTGGCTGGGCCGCTTGCCTGCATTGGCGGCAGATGCGGCGGACCAGCCGCTGGGCGCAGATCAAATGGACCGAACTCGCCACCAGGAAAGGCTCCACACCCATATTGGTGAGGCGGATGACGGTGGAGGCGGCATCGTTGGTGTGGAGAGTGCTGAGCACCAGGTGGCCGGTCAGAGCCGCCTTGATCGCGATCTCGGCCGTTTCCAGGTCGCGCATTTCGCCCACCAGCACGATGTTGGGATCCTGGCGAAGGAAGGCCCGCAAGGCAGTGGCGAAGGTCAATCCGATCTGCTCCTTGACCTGAAGCTGGTTGATCCCCGTCAGGTTGAACTCGACCGGGTCCTCGGCGGTCAGAATATTGGTTTCCATGCGGTTCAGACGGGTGATGGAGGAGTAGAGGGTGCTGGTCTTGCCGCTTCCGGTGGGCCCTGTCACCAGCACCATGCCGTAGGGTTTCAGGATGGCCGACTCGAACCGCCGCAGGGAATCCGGCTCGAAACCCAGTTGGGTCATGTCCAGCATCAGGCGATCCCGATCGAGCAAGCGCAGAACCACTTTTTCGCCGTGCAGGGTGGGCAGGACCGACACTCGAAGGTCGAGGTCTCCGGCCCGACCTTCGTTCGTCAGTCGGATCTTCATCCGGCCATCCTGCGGCAGGCGTTTTTCCGAGATGTCCAGCTTGGCCATGATCTTGATTCTGGAAGTCACGGCGTCTTTCTGGCTCAGCGGAGGGGTCATGACGGTGCTCAAGAGACCGTCGATGCGAAAGCGCACCCGAAGCTCCTGCTCGTAGGGCTCGATATGGATATCACTGGCCCCCTGCTTGAGGGCGCTGGACAGGATCCGGTTGACCAGCTGGACGACGGGAGCTTCCCCGGCGGTCTGTCCCGGGTCTTCCATGGCAACGGGTGCTTGTCCGGCCCTGTCCCTTTCGGGCTCGTCGCGGACCCCCGGTCCGCTCTCGACGGTGCCGCCTGCGCCCGCCTGCTTGAGTTCCAGTGTCGGGCCGGGGCCATAGTGCTTTCGGATGGCCCCCCGGACGGCGGACTCGGCGGCCACCACCGGCTCGATGGTGAAGCCCGTCATGAATTGCAGGTCGTCCATGGCCGGGACGTCGGTGGGGTCGATGGTGGCGACGGTCAAGGTTGTGCCTTCCCGACTCAGCGGCAGAACCTGGTATTTGCGGGCCGTCTCCGGCGGAATGAGCTTGACCGCCGAGGGGTCGACCTTGAAGAAGGGGAGGTTGATGGAGGGAAGGCCGAACTGGCGGCACAGGATAGCGCTGATGTCCTCGCCGGTGACCCACCCCAACCGGATCAGGCAGTGTCCCAGCCGGCCTCCGTGGACCTTCTGGTAGGCCAGGGCCTGCCGGAGCTGCTGCCGGCTGATGAGGTTTTCTCTGACCAGCAGGTCACCGAGGTTGACCGCCATGAATCAAGACTCCCCCAGGCACACCCGCGCCGACAACCGCAGGGAACGGGATTGAAATGGGTGATGAACCGAGGGAGATTGATGGCCTACATGCTAGTGGGGGGACCGGCCCTTGTCAAGGGGACGGCGAGGAGCCAGGGGAGCGTCTACTCCAGCGAGTTGAAGAACTGCGAGACCTCGGCCTTCAGACCGTCCACTGCCGTTTGCACCTGGGCCAGCTCACGCCCTTCGGCCATGATTCTCAGCAGCGGTTCGGTGCCGGAATAGCGAACCACCATGCGGCCCGAGTCGGACAGTTGCGCTCTGGCGTCGCCAATGAGGCGCGACAGCTCGGGGGACTGGTCGATCGGGATCTTGCGGGACACCCTGAGCCCGTCCAGGACCTGAGGGAAGGGTCGGTATCCGGAAACCAGGTCGTCCAGGCTCGCGCCGCTGTGAACCAGCAGCTCGGCCAGCTTGACCGCCGTGAGAAGTCCGTCTCCGGTGGTATGCAGGTCGCCCAGAATAATGTGGCCCGAGGGCTCTCCTCCAAGGACGGCTCCGGAGGCTTGCATGGCCTGCAGGACGTGCTTGTCTCCCACCGGGGTGCGAATCAAGGGGATGCCTTCCCGGATCAGGGCCTTTTCCAGGGCCAGGTTGGTCATGATGGTTCCGACCACCTGCCCGCTGGCCAATGCTCTATTGGCTTTCCAGTGTCTGGAAAGGGCATAGAGGATGTGGTCGCCGTCCAGACACTTTCCGCTTCCGGTGACAAAGAGAGCCCGGTCCGCGTCCCCATCGAAGGCCACCCCCAGATCCAGCGAGTCGGCCGTCACGGCCCGGGTCAAGCCCTCCAGGTGCAGGGATCCGCAGTTGCGGTTGATGTTTCGACCGTCCGGCCGGTCGTTGATGACGGTAACCTCGGCCCCCAACTGGCGGAAGAGCCGGGGCGCCAGGTGGCAGGCTGCGCCGTTGCAGACATCCAGGCCCACGCGAAGCGGCTCCAGCCGGGTTACCGCTTGTCGGCGCAAGAAGTCGAGGTAGTCCGACGCCAGGGAATCCCGTTTGTCGATTTCGGTCGAGCCGCGGCAGGCCGACACCGCCGGGGACGTCCTCCAGGATTCTATGCTGCGTTCGACTTCGATCTCCCGGTCATCGGAAATCTTGAAACCTTGCCCTGAGAACAACTTGATCCCGTTGTCCCGGTAAGGATTGTGGGAAGCGGAGATCATGATTCCCAGATCGTAGCCGCGGGCTCGGGTGAGGTAGGCCAGCCCTGCGGTAGGTATCACACCCAGGTCGTGAATGGCGGACACTCCCCGATAGGCGAGGCCCTGGCTCAACCGGCCGGCAATCCATGGGCCGGATTCTCGCGTGTCTTTACCGATCAGGATGCGGCCTGCTCCTGGAGGGCCGGCAAACTCAGCCAAGGCCAGGCCTATGGCGCAGACCGTCTGCTCATCCAGAGGAAAGCAGCCCGCCTCCCCCCGGATTCCGTCCGTCCCGAACAGTTTTGTCATGGGGAATCTCTTTGTGGCAGGGAATTTTGCCCGTCCGCCGGTGTTTCCAAGGGTTCGATGGCGACATCGACTTCCACCCGGCGGCCCTGAGGAAAACGCACCACCCCGTCTTCCACATCCAGATTGACGCGAGCCACAAAGCCGGTGGACCGACCCGTAACGTCGATGTCTTCGGTGGTCACTCGCGTCATGCCGGAAACGCGCCCCCCCGGGCCTTCCACCAGCACCCGGTCGGGTCGGGGAGTCACCGACCGGAGCCGATAACCCACGTCTACCCGGCCGACGATTCGGGGGTCGATTTCGACCTCCTTGCTCGCGGTCGGTTGCAGATTGAGGCGCAACGTGGAGGGCGTGATACGGGTGACCGTGACCCCCTGTGGCCTGGAGATGTCATCGGGAGTGATGGAGTAGACCCGTTCGCCGGGTTGGGCGTTGGCCAGGTCGATGTGGGCGGAGAGGTCGGAGGGCTCCAGCTTGTTCAGGATGCTGGAGGGACCTCTCAGTCGGACATCCACCGAGCCCGCAGGATTGTCCACCAGTTCAAGGTGGGGGGGCATCAGGTATTGGAGACTGGGCCTGAACCGGACCTCACCCACAAAGCGTGGCTCGTCGTTCAGCGCGCCCCACAGCAGCAGGGCAAGGCCCAGCGAGGCGAGCTTTAACCCGGCGTTATTGAGCAGAAGCCCGGTGAGGACCTTCCAGTATCGGCTCATTTGCCTTCCGCCACCGGAGAGAGGTGGGATGGGGACCCCGAGGATGCCGTAGCCGTACCCGCAAAGATTCCGGCCAAATGCCGGCGCAGGGACGGGCCGTCCAGGTTTCTCTGAATGTCGCCGCCGACTGCGGTGGATATGTTTCCGGTCTCTTCGGAGACTACCACCACCACGGCGTCCGACTCTTCGGTGACGCCGATGGCTGCCCGATGGCGGGTCCCCAGCTCCTTGCTCAACCTGGGGTCGAGGGTGAGAGGCAAGAAGCAGGCAGCCGCGGTAATCCGGCCCTTTTGGACGATAACGGCTCCGTCGTGGAGGGGAGCTCCGGGCAGGAACATGCTCACCAGCAGATCGGAGGATAGGGCGGCATCGACCACCACGCCGCTTTCCGTATAGTTCTTGAGTCCCATCTCGCGCTCGATGACGATCAGTGCCCCGATGCGCTGGGAGGACAATCGGGTTGCCGCCGACACGATCTCCTCGTAGGTCTCGGTGATCGGATTTCGGGAGAACCTTCTCAGCAACGGATTCTTGCCGATGTTGGCCAGGGCCCGGCGTATCTCAGCCGCGAACAACACAATGATCCCCACCACGAAAAAGGGAAGAATGGTGGTCATGATCCATTGAACAGTCTCCAGATTGAACCAGAGGGTGACGTAATAGAACAGCACCAGGAACCCCACTCCGAACGCCATTTGTACGGCACGCGTCCCGCGGATCAACAACAGGATGTGGTAGATCAGAATGCTGACGATGAAAATGTCGACAGCCGAGGACCAGGTGAGTCGGTCCAGGCGGAAGAGTTCGATCAGATTCATGGTGGATTTCTGAGACAGAACACTAGGCGGAAAATCCCATTATAGCATCACACATTTGGACCACCTGGCGGGTCTCCTCAACGTCGTGAACGCGAATGATGTGCGCTCCCTGGATCACGGCGACGGCTGTGCTGGCCAGGCTTCCCAGTAACCTTTGCTCTACCGGCAGGTTCAGCAGGTTGCCGATAAATGATTTTCGGGAGGGCCCCACCAGTATGGGTAGCTGAAACCGTTTCAGAACCTCCAGTCGCCGCAGAATCAAGAGATTGTCTTCCACGCCCTTTCCGAATCCCAGCCCGGGGTCCAGGATGATCCGATTGCTGGGGATTCCGGCCCGGTGAGCCTTTTTCACCGAATGCCGCAGGCCCGACAGCACAGACTGCAGGGGCCGCTTGAGTGCGGGCAGTCCATGGAGCCGCTGCGGGCTGCCTCGGCTGTGCATAAGCACCATGGCGGCGCCGGCCGCGGCGGCGCAGGCGGCCATGTCGGGGTCGAAGCGCAGCCCGCTGATATCGTTGACCACCGAGGCGCCGGCAGCGAGCGCGCTGTGAGCGACTTCGGACTTGTAGGTATCCACCGAGATCGGGACGGTCAGACGCTTGGCCAACTGTTCAATGACCGGGACAACCCTCCGTAACTCGTCGGTTGCGGAGACTGAACCGGGACGGTCCGGACGGGTCGATTCCCCTCCCACATCCACCAGGTCCGCTCCCTGGTCTTCCAGTTGCAAACCGTGCTCGATCGCCTCATCGGTTCGCAGGTAGGCGCCGCCATCGTAGAAGGAGTCGGGGGTGACATTCAGAATTCCCATGATCAGGGTCTTCCGCCCCAACTCAAGGGTGCCGTGGGGAAGTTGCAACCGGAAGCGCTGTCTCATGGGTCTCCTTTCCGGCCCATGCTTGCGCGGCTAATGCGGCGACCCCGGCTGCGCTCGGGAAATGTCATAGGCATTCGCAAAATTCGGCAGCGGGACCACTGCCGGGAATGGCCACAAAAGGCACAAAAACATCAAAAGAGCCCAACCATGAGAAACAACCAAGGCATGCGGGCGGTGTGTGAATTTAAAGAATTCGTTTTCTGACTCTTGTGCTTTATGTGGTGAACTCGCATTGCTCACCAGGTGGCACGTGTTATTGAAAGAGGCAGAACAACACCTGTGCCGGCAAAATGATCTGCCCCGCTGCGATTTTTCAAAAAGCTCGTCGTCCAAAAATTCTAAACGGGAACGTCCTGCCCCTCAATAAAGCCTTGCACGCACCTCTTCTCGAAAGCGCAGCCCCGCGGAAAGTGCGAGGAAGAAATGAAACTGAGAGGAAACGGGCGGTGGAAGGGCAACCGGTTGTCCGGTCCGGTGCTGGCGGCGGTCAGGTTCGGTTTGGCAAGAACGACAACTAGGCGGGGGCCGGCTTTTCCCGCTGCTTGTCGACCAGCGGTCCAACGGGCGGGGAGACGGACTTCTTTCCCCTGGGATTTTCCGCCTCGGGAGGACCGGAATCTTCCCGCGGGAGCGGGTCCACCTTCTCCTCCAGCGGGAGGTTCTGGATGACCATACGCACCTCGTCGGCGTCGAGAACCTCTCTTTCCAGCAAGGTCTCCGCGATTCGGATCAAGGTGTCCCTGTTCTCCTCCAGGATCTTGCGAGCGTGCTGGTACCCCTCGTTGACGAACCGCTTGATCTCCTGGTCGATCTTGATCGCCGTATCCTCGCTGTAGTCGCGGTGCTGAGCAATTTCCCGTCCCAGGAAAATCTGCTCTTCTCTCTTGCCGAAGGTCAGGGGACCCAGATTGGACATCCCATAGTCGCACACCATGCGGCGGGCCATTTCGGTCGCCTGTTCGATGTCGTTGCCCGCCCCGGTGGTCATGTGTTCCAGAAACATTTCTTCGGCCACCCGTCCACCCATCATGATGGCGATCTGGCTCTCCAAGAAGTCCCGGGTGTAGGTGTGCTTGTCATCCTCCGGGAGCTGCATGGTGACCCCAAGTGCCATCCCCCGCGGGATAATGGTCACCTTGTGGAGCGGGTCGGCCTGGGGGAGCATGGCCGCCACCAGGGCATGACCGGCTTCGTGATAGGCCGTGTTCCGTTTTTCGGCGTCGCTGATGATCAGGGACTTTCGCTCCACTCCCATCAGGACCTTGTCCTTGGCGCCCTCGAAGTCCAGCATGGTGACCGACTGCTTGTCAAAACGGGCGGCGTTGAGGGCGGCTTCATTGACCAGATTGGCCAGGTCCGCTCCTGAAAAGCCGGGCGTTCCGCGCGCCAGAACCGAGACGTCCACGTCCTCCGACAAGGGGATTTTCTTGGTGTGGACCTGAAGGATGCCTTCCCGTCCTTTCACGTCGGGTCGAGCCACCATCACCCGGCGGTCGAACCGTCCGGGGCGCAGCAGGGCCGGGTCCAGCACGTCGGGGCGGTTGGTGGCTGCGATCAGGATCACGCCCTCGTTGGACTCGAACCCGTCCATTTCGACCAGCAACTGATTCAGAGTCTGCTCGCGTTCGTCGTGCCCGCCGCCCAGGCCGGCGCCGCGGTGCCGGCCCACCGCGTCGATCTCATCGATGAAGACGATGCAGGGGGCGTTTTTCTTGCCTTGCTCGAACAAGTCTCTTACCCGGGATGCGCCCACGCCCACGAACATCTCCACGAAGTCGGAGCCGCTGATGGAAAAGAAGGGCACCCCGGCCTCGCCGGCGATGGCGCGAGCCAGAAGCGTCTTGCCGGTGCCTGGAGGCCCGACCAGCAGAACCCCCTTGGGAATTCGCCCGCCCAGTTTCTGAAACTTCTGGGGATCCTTCAGGAATTCGATGATTTCCTGCAGTTCCTCCTTGGCTTCCTCGGCTCCGGCCACGTCCTTGAAGGTGACCTTCTTCTGTTGGGAGGACAACAGCTTGGCCCGGCTCTTGCCGAATGAAAGGGCCTTGTTGCCGCCGCTCTGCATCTGCCGCATGAAGAAGATCCAGATCCCGATCAGGAGCAGAAAGGGAGCATAGGTGATCAGAGCGGCCAGCCAGGGGCTCTGGGAAGGTACCTTGGCCTTGACACGGACGTTCTTGGCCAGCAGGCGGTCGGTCATATCGTAGTCGGGAGGGGCGACGGTCGTGAAGGGAGTATTGTCCTTGGTTCTACCCTTGACGTTGCTCCCCTCGATCTCCACTTCCCCCACGTTGGCCTGCTCCACCTCTTCGATAAACTCCGAGAAGGTCCACTCCATTTCCTCCTCGGAACCGCTGCGCTGGACGAATTGCCACAGCAGGACGCCCAGGACCACCAGTCCGATCCAGAATAGAAGTGTCTTTGCCATCGCAATCAGATGTGGCTACAGGGTCGAACAGGCGCTACCGAGGGCTCAGGTCAGACCTGGCGCCGGTCCCGGCTTGTTCGCCACCCGACCTGCTGAGCTTTGCTCCAGGGAGCGTTCCAAGGTGTCGAACGGCGCCTTTTCGTTTGTCCGGCACCCGGCTGATTCTCCACCGCCCGGCGCCGCCAGGGAGCAACCCCAACACCAACAAGATAGCATTTCGCCGTGCAATTTACGAATCAAATCTGTGGAAGAGGCTGGCGTAAAGGCAAAAGAATCTTTGACTAAGCACGCATTGCCCCCGAAGGCCGGCCGGGATCGGGCAGGGGGCCTCCGACCATTCCCGGGCTCTGTGATCGACCGATGGCTCAGGGCGACGTGATCGAATCAGAGCCGTCTTCAAGCTCCCGCTCCTCGATTACCACCTTGACCGCGCCTTGTGAGGACCGGTGCCATTCGGCGCCGGCTGCCACCGGAAAACTTCCGGCGCAGACAATCTTTCCGCCACAGGTCACGACCGGCCACCCGGCCCTGGCGCTCAATCCAATCCGTTTTCTCAGGAACAGTTCCTTGATTTTCCTGGGTTTCAAGGACCCGAGGGGCCGGTAGGCATCGCCGGTCTGCCAGGACCTGACCTCAAGCCCCCGAGCGACGGCCCGCGCCGAAAGCTGAATCTCCCAGCGGTCCAGCACCGGCAAGCCGCTGGATCCCTGGTTCAGGTAGGTTTCAAACACCAGCCCGACCTGCCGGAGCCGGACTTGCCCGGGGATTTCGAGCGGGTAGCGGTAGGATTCGACCGACGGGGAAGCCGGCAGCTCCCGGAAGAGCAAGCGGTCGAATTCCCTGGCGGCTTCCATCCGGCCGATGCGAACAGACTTGCCGCTCTTGTGGTCTTGCAGCAGTTCCAGGACCGCGTCCACCTGCTTCTTCAGGCCCCGTTCCCCCGGGTCCAGGATGCCGAAGGCATGACGCACCAGCTGGCTTCGCAATCCGGGAGGAAGCGTGTTCAACCAGCTCCGCCGCCAGCCGAGCCGGGCGTCTGCCGGGTCAGCGTGCCTGCCGGCCAGATCTCCGACCAGCCATTCCAGGCTTTCCGCGTCGCCGCGCAGATTTTCGGCTGTCCTCGCCAAGACATCCACGATAGCGGGATTGAAGGATTTCTCCAGCCAGGGAATGAGCTCATGCCTCACCTTGTTGCGCGCGAACCGCAGGTCCCTGTTGGAGGAATCCTCGCGCCATTCCACCCCGCGGGACCGTAGATAGGTGCGCAGTTCCTCCCGTTCGATCGACAGCAGGGGCCTTATGAATCGGTTGGCGCGGGAAACGGGAATCGCCGCCAGGCCCAGGCTGCCGCTGCCCCTCAGCAGCCGCAGCAGGACCGTCTCCGCCTGGTCGTTGCGGGTGTGTGCCAAGGCGATCCGTTGCGCGCCCAGGGAATCGCCGATCCGTTGCAGGAACCGGTACCGTTGCTCCCGGGCCCTGGCTTCTGCGTTTCCTCCCTTGGGTCGCTCCCGGGGAGGCAGTTTTTCCACGACGCAGGGGAGATGATGGTCCGCGGCCAGGGAGCGCACGAATTCGGCATCGGCTTCGGATTCCTCCTCCCGAAGTCCATGGTTCAGGTGAGCTACCGCCAGCTCCAGATCGAGTTGAGAGCGAAACTCCAGGAAGAGGCACAGGAGAGCCGTTGAGTCGGCTCCCCCGGAGAGAGCCAATAGCACTTTGTCGCCCGCAGCCACCAGTTTCCGGCTTCGGATCAGGCGCACGAAGTTCTGGAAGACCATGCTTCAACTTTCCCGGGTCAGATTCAGCAGTACGGTGGTGACCCACTCCGGGATGATCTCCGATTCTCCCCGAAGCGGGGCCAACTCTTCAGCGCCGGCCCGGCACCAGGACTCGACAAAAGGGTTCAGGACCTCCAGCATTTCCGATTCGACGCCGGGAGAGTCCAGCCGCGCCCGGGCCACGGCCCTCAGTCCATCGGCCAGCTGTCGGGGATCTGTCCCGGGCGGTCCCAGATCCCTCAGTACACCCTGGAGCTGGTGGACGCCGATGGGCTCGGGCCTGAAGGGTTTCCCCAGGAACTGATTGAGGACTGCGGTGACAAAGAGAGTTCCGAAGCGCAACTCATCCGGATCCCGGTTCACCTGCCGGAGACGCTCGGGCGTGAGCTCGGGGGCGGGACCGACCATGAGGCTCCAGAAGGATTGTCCCAGAGCCTCGATCTCGTTCAGGCTCCGTCTAGCCGATTCGACATCGGCCAGACCGCGGAAGTTTCGGTAACCGGCCCGTCGCGAGTCCTGCACCCCTTCGAAGAAGAGAGGCCGGTGGCGCCGCAACCCGTCCAGCAGTTCGGCCTGCGGCGATTCCAACAAGGTCTGCTGGGCTCCTTGCAGTCGGAGCCTCCCCCGATGTATGACCCTGTCGGCTTGGGTGCGCAGGTCCGCCAGCAGGCTGAACCCCGTCCGGAACAGTCCCAGCATGTCCTGCTGCTTCAGAGCTGACGCCGCCAGGGTGGCGCGCCCTTGAGTCAATCGCTCAAGCCCCAGGTTCAGCGTGTCCCTCATTTCTTCCAGGGCCGGCTTTACCTTCTCGAGGTCTCCGGTGGTCACCGAGTGAACCGAGAGAATCCGATTGGCCAGTGCGGCCAGTTGCTGGCTGATCAGCTCGGCCTGGCGAGTGTCCCGTATGGCTCCAAGGGCTCTCCAGAGATGTTCTCCCGGCGACAGCGAGGCCACCAGCAGGGCCGGTAGAGTCGACGAAACCCGATGGGCTGCATCCTCCTCTTGCAAAGCCCTTTGGAGCTGCGGAGCCGCGTTCGTGCCAACCTCTCCGTAGATGCTCAGGGCCTCGTAGTAATCGACGAAGCCGATCTCTTCCAGGCGGAGCCGCTTGCTCTGGTAGGCTTCCTCCTCCATGGAGACCCGGTTGTCCCAACGCACCCGATCGATCAGGTCGTACCCGAGGGAGGCATCCATTCGAAAGATGACGTCCAGCAGGAGGCGGGCCATGGTCGCCCCCCCGGCTTGGCCGGTGACCTCGATGCCGAACCGCTGGTCGGGCGTCAGGATCATCGGCAGCTCCGGGTAAGGCTCGTCTGTTTCCAGAAAGTGAATGCGAATGTTGTTCCTCAGGAACAGCGCCAGCAGGTTGGCATCCACTGCCCTGGCGGCAGATGCCGCCTCTTCGGGTCCGCATTGCATGTAGGCGGCCATCCATTCCATGAAGCTGGCCACATGAAAGCTGTCCTTGCGCCAGCAGTCCAGGTCGATGAAGCCACGGCGCTGCCTGGAGGTCGCCAGCAGGAGCAACTCCTGGCTGTCAGCCAGACCGACCGCCTTGATGGCCAGGAACAGATCCTGGTAGGGGGCGCTGCGAACTCTCTCGGCCGCACCGGGCTCGGCCAAAAACGCATCCAGATCGGTCCGACTGCCGATCCGGAGCGATCCGGAAAGGAAATCGGAGAGGGTTTGCTTGGACTTTGAATTCTCCAGATTCATGCCACTGTCGTCGGAATCCACGAAATCGGTTGGAGGGAGTTGCTGTGCGGGCGAGTGTCCTGTCTCAGAAACAAGGTTACCATCTCCGATGGAGGTTCCACCGGGAAACGGTCGGTAGGAGAGGCCCGTTGGGTTTCAGCCAACAGGCAGCGTTGGGCTCCGAAATCTGGCAACCCTTTTCCCGAAACAGGACACTAGCCCCGGCTGACATTGATCTTCAGGGACTTGAGCTTGCGGTGAAGGTGGCTGCGCTCGATGCCGAGTGCTTCGGCCGTGCGCGAGATGTTCCCTCGGTTTTCCTCCAGTTTCCTGAGGATGTAGTCTCGATCGAAGGCCATGCGGGCCTCCGACAAGCTCCTGGCCTCAACCGCGTCTTCCCGGGCGCCGTTGGGCTTGAGCACCCCGGCCGGGAGGTGCCGAGCTTCAATCCTGTGTGCGGGCGTCATGATCACCAGCCGCTCGGCCAGGTTCTTCAGCTCTCGAACGTTGCCGGGCCAGGAATGGGCCGTCAACAGATCCACGGCCTCCGAGCTCAGTTCCTTGGACGGCTGCCCGTAATGGCGGGAGAAGTCTCCGATGAAGAATTTTGCCAGCACCGGAATGTCCTCGGTGCGATCGCGCAGGGGCGGCACGTAGAAGGGGATGACGTTGAGTCGGTAAAAAAGGTCCTCGCGAAAGTTGCCCCGTTGCATTTCCTGGTCGAGATTCTTGTTGGTAGCCGCGATGACGCGAACATCCACCGTCACCGTCGAATGGGAGCCCACGGGTTCGAAGCGCTGGGTTTCCAGCGCCCGGAGCACCTTGGATTGGGTCTTCAGGGTCATGTCTCCGACCTCATCCAGAAACAGCGTTCCCCCGTCGGCCTTTTCCAGCTTTCCCACCTTGGTGGCGGTGGCCCCCGTGAAGGCCCCCTTGACATGGCCGAACAGCTCGCTCTCGATTAACTCGTCAGGGATGGCGGCGCAGTTCACCTCCACGAATGGCGCCGTTTTTCGCAGGCTCTGGTGGTGAAGGGCATGAGCCACCAGTTCCTTTCCGGTGCCGCTCTCCCCGTAGATCAACACCCGGCCGTCGGTGGGCGCCGCGATGGCCAGTTGCTGTCGCAGGGCCTTCATGGGGATGCTTTGACCGATGATCTTGTAGTGTTGACCCAGCCGGGATTTGAGCGTTCTGTTTTCCTCCTGCAAGCGCTTGTTCTCCAGGCCGTTCTGAACCACCAGCAGCGTCCTCTCGATGGAAAGGGGTTTTTCGATGAAGTCGAAAGCCCCCAGCCGGGTCGCCTTGACCGCGGTTTCAATGGTGCCGTGGCCGGAGATCATCACCACGGCTGCATCCACCTTCCTCTTCCTTATGGTCTCCAGTGTCTCCAGTCCATTGATACCGGGCAGCCAGATGTCCAACAGGATCAGCTCGAAGGTCTTCTTTTCCAGGAGGCGCAGGCACTCCTCCCCGGTACGGGCCGTGGTCACCTTGAAGCCCTCCTCCCTCAGCACGGCGCCCAGGGACTTCCGAATCCCGGCCTCGTCGTCCACCAGCAGTATGGAGTTTCTGGCCACTTCCTCACCTTCACTTGAATCGCGGCAATTCCGGTCCGCCGCCCGCGTCCGCCCCGATGCCTTCATTGCCGGCGGAAGCGCGGTCCGGGCCGGTGCCGCCCCGGCGGGCTACAAGGCTGGGAGCTCGATCACGAAGCTGGCGCCCCGGGGAGTATTGTCCTCCACGTGGATGTACCCCTTGTGGTCGGCGACGATGCGATTGGCGATGGCCAACCCCAGGCCGGTTCCTCTCTTGCGTGTCGAGAAATAGGGGAGAAACAGTTTGTCCCGATCAGCCGCCGCAATGCCTTGCCCGCTGTCCCTGACGGCCAGTTGGATAGTCTCCCTGGAGGGAAAGAACCGGCTGGACAGGGAGAGCTGCTTGCGGTCGGATTGATCCATGGCTTCCAGGGCATTGTCGATCAGATTGACCAACACCCGCTTCAGCTGTTCGGGATCCACCTGGGTCGGCGGGAGGTCGGGAGCCAGCCGCTTGACCACCTCCACGCCGTCGAGCCGGCCGTCGTAGGAGGCCAGGGTGCTTTCCATGATGGCGTTGAGGTTGGAAGGCACCATGGTTGGCGAAGGCAATTGGGCGAATCGGGAGAATTCGTCCACCATCCCCTTCAAGGTCTTGACTTCCTGGGTAATGGTGTGCACGCACTCCTTGACGGTGGCCTGAAAGCCCGAAGAGGCCGGGTAACGAGGATCAGCATCGTTCCCCGGTCTCCCGGTTCTGAACAGGTGCTTGAGGATTCGGTCGGCCGAGAGCTGAATCGGGGTCAGTGGATTCTTGATCTCGTGAGCCATGCGCCGAGCCACCTCTCGCCATGCGCTGGCCTTCTGGGCTCTGAGCAGCTCGGTCAAGTCCTCCAGGACCATGACGAACCTTTGAGGTCCCGCATCTGCCGGATCCAGCGAACTGAGGGTCACGGCGCCGTAAAAGGTTCCCCGTCGGGTCGTGATTTCCAACTCCTTGGAAGCGATTTTCACGCGGGCTGCCTTGGCCATCAGGCTTTGGATCTCTGCCAGGTCCTGGGGTTGGAACAACTCCTCCAGCGACAGACCCATGTCATCTGTCCGCCCCAGCATCTGCTGGGCGGCTTCGTTCATGGTGCTGATGGAAGAGTCGGCGGCGATGGAGATGACCCCGGTGGGAATGTTCTCCAGGACCGCCTCGGTGTATCGCCTCCTGGCCTCCGAGGCCCGGTGGGACTCTTCCAGGTCGCGATTCTTCGACGCCAGGTCTCGAGCCGCCTCATCGAGCTG